>NZ_BQXI01000005.1:0-239086 GCF_030158955.1 Acidovorax sp. SUPP1855
GGTTGCTTCACCAGCTTCACCGCTTCCCGTTTGAACTCGTCCGTAAATGCTCTTCTCGTCCTTGGCATGTTTGCCTCCTAAACACATCATGTCATTCGATGTGTCCGGGAAACCGGGGGAAGCCCACAGCGGCTTGAATGGCTCTTGCATGGGGCCGGGTCCTTTGGAGCACGATGATGCAGCCTTCCAGTCCTGGCGGCCATGCTTGCGCAACCAAACCAGCACGGTCGAGGCACCCTGGATGCCGTAGCGCTCCCGGGCTTGCCCGCACGTCAACTCGCCTCTTTCTACCTGATCCACCACCGCCAGCTTAAAGGCCAGTGTGTAGTCCTTCTGCGTTCTCTTAACCCATTGATCCACTTGACTTTCCTTTCTGATGAACAGAAAGGTGTCAACCTCATTCAGGACGGGTCAGGGTGATGACATAAATCCGGAGCTTCCCTTTTTCATCCCGAACTTTGCCGTCTGTAAGCTTTTCTATGCCTTCCAGCGCTCGCTTGGCTTGGGACTCGATCCAGTGTCCTTGCGCGTCATCGTTGGATGCATCAAGCCAAGCACTGGGAGTTGCGGCGAAGCTTGCATCTTCACGAGTCCCGTAAACCATCCTGTTTTCGTACGCGATGGCATTGGCAATCTGAAACATGGGATTGATGCAACGACGATGCACCACCAAGGGAGATCCGAGCCAGATGTCGGTTCCATCCTCCTTGGAGCCCATCAAGGTGCCATAACGATTTGACCGATCAGCAAGGGTTTGAACGGAAGCATCCGGTGGCACGTACTTCGGCAACGTGTCGCAATAGGCCTGGAGTGGAGCCACCAGCTCTTGAGGAATGTTGACGACGGGTTCGAGTTGGATTGGATCGCCAACAATCACCACCCGTTTGGAACGCCAGATCGCACCAATGGCCTGCTGGGGAGTCGCCTGGCCCGCTTCATCGATGAGAACCCATGCAAGGTCATTGCCTTTGACGCCTTTGAAGAGGCGTGGGAACGATGCGAACGCAGTCGAGACCAGCGGAACGGTAACGAAAAAAGCATCCCACAAGGGCATGACACCACCCTGTACCCGCCAGCCATGGAGCTTCCCTTGCAGGAGGTCAATGAACACCGACAAGGTCGGCTTGAGCTTGCTCCATGCGTGCACGACAAATGCCTTGTGCAGTTCCATGGCTGCCACAAAGAGCTCACGGCGCGCGTTGAAGAGGGCGCCATCGTCCTGGTATGGCGAGACTTGGTGGAATTCGTCGCGGGACAGCGCAAACAGATGCCAGGCCTTTCGGCTGGAGTCCCGCAAGGAAGCTGCCTCCAATTTCTTGACCATCGTCGCAATCTTGCCGCTCAACTGCGCCTGGGTGCTCCTGAGTTCGTCCAGCGTCGATGTGCGCTGTTGGAACAGGCCGGTAACTCGCTGCAACTCGTGCCTGCAGGCGCTCGCATTGCCCTGACATTTCGCATGTTCGGCCGCAACAACCGAGAGGCTGGTGATGCGGGGAAACCCAGCGTTCTCCATGCGATGGCATGCGGCGTTGACCGCACTTTTGCATTTCTGCTCCTGCTCGTGCAGGGAACGGAGTTTCGTATCCCAGTGCTCGATCGAGTGCATCAGCTTCTGTGCGTCTTGAAACTTTTTTTGCGCTCGCTCGATGAGGTCATTCAATTGCCGATGCCTCGCCTCCCACTCGGCCACCTTGTCCCGCGAGAACCATCGCGTCAGAAGCCCTGGCCTGCACCGGTCATGATTGACAAGATTGCGCTGGCTGGCCTTCTCTTCACTTTCAGCTTCGGCCATCTCCATCATCAGCGCATTCACATCCCCCACGGGCCGGCTTGTCACGTGCGCGGAGGCAAGAGCAACGGCTTCCTCGTGCTTGGCCTTGGATGCGGCCAAGGCCTGGGCATGCTCCAAGCGCGAGGTCGATACCACCAAAGCAGCCACCGCTGCATCGCTGGCCTGCTTCGCCTTGCTTGCTGCGGATTCAAGCTGCACCAGCTTACCCTGGAGTTCAGTCTCCTGGGCCTGCAGCTGGACCAGCGTGTCCTGGCTTCGAGGCAAACGCTCTAAGGTGTCCGCCAGATCAGCGGCCTTTTTGACCTCCGCTGCCGCTCTCTGGCGGGCCGATTGATAGCGCGCCTTTGCATCTTGCCAGGACGGAGCGCTGGCTTTTTGATTGTCGACCCACTCAGGCAAGGACACCTGCGCAAGAGGATTGGGCGTGCCATCGGGCAGCTTTTTACATTCCTTGTTCGGAAACCAGAACGTGCTTGCGAAAGCGTTGCGATTGGTAGAGTTGCCCAAGGCGGCAGATATCAATCCCCACGTCTGTGGAGACGCCGGCCGACTCTCCTTCCTCTTCAAACCCATCGAATCAGAGACTTCAGAAAAATAATCCAGTTTGACCGCTTCATCAATGGCGCTCAGCCCTGGCAGTTCCAGGCTGATGTTCTCTACTGCGCCATTGTTGGCACTGGCGACCACCATGCCGTAGCCGCATAGCGAGGCATCAAGCTTCCAGACTTTGTATTTGTGGTCCTCGACTTTCAGTTCCTCGCTGAAGGCATCGTTGGGGTGATTGAAGGCCATCAGCGCATCTGCGCGCTGCTGAACCACGGTCGCCACAATGTCCTTGAGCATGGTGGTCTTTCCGGTCCCTGGTGGTCCATTGACCGAGAACAGGCCCGCGCTGGCGAGATCACGATGGATCGTGTTCACCGCGAACTGTTGAGCGGTCACCAGCGGGTGGCTACCGGGCCATGCGGCCAGCGGCAGCTTGCTGGGATGCAAGCCGTCCACCAAGGGCGCTTTGTCGCCCTTCGCGTCCAGATCCACGCGCTCAGGCGACTCGATGCTGGCCAGGAATTGGTTGAGCGCGGCTCCAGTGTCCCCTGCCAAGAATGCCCTCTGAACCGTTTCCACCTCCTCTGCGTAGAAGCTGTTGAGCGGGTCATCCATTTCCTTCTTGCTCTTTTTGCCCACGCTCTGCGTCTTGATGACCCACGGCGCCTCACTGGACGGAGCCCACCCCAGGTTCTTGAAAAGCAGCGCCGTCATTGCCCGAACATCGTCGGCAGTGATGGTTCGATACGTCTTGCGAATTTCCTCGGCCTTGGCCTCATCCTGCTCACTCGTCAGAAGGGAGGAGACCGTGGACAGTTCCCTGCTGTTGTCGGCCTGGGGTGGAAGCAGAGTTCTTTTCACCAGCAGCGCCTTCAGGGCTTCAACCGTTGCAACTTCGGCGCCATCGGTGCCAAAGAAACCCCTGAAATCGAACCGTGTCCCCTTGCGGCTAGCAGCCGCAAGGTTGCCAAGAGCCCACGGCGTCGAGCTGACGAAGGGGAGACCAGCCACGTAGCCCTCATCATCGATGGCCAAGACGAGCGATGCTGCATTTGCTGGGCTCGGTTTTTCGTCGTCATGAATCGCCGGTGTGCCCAGAATCACTCGCGCTGCGTTCGTGTACACCTCCCCGGGTAGCACACCCGCATACAGGAGGAAGCGCTTCGTAGAGTCTTCCCTCACGATAAACAACTTATCGAGATCGTCCCGCTTCTCTGGATCGACCCACGGCATGTCGTGGTCGGAGGGGCTGTCTACAGGAATTTCCCAGTTGCAAAGGTTTTTTTCGCGCTTTACCTCAGGAGGCTTTTGCGGGTTGAGGTACTCGAAGGCTTGCCAGAGTTGGAGAGCGGAGGAAATGTTGCGCTGTGTCTCTGAATTGACTTTTTTCATGGGTCGCGATCATAGGTCCGTCGAGCAGGCGGTAGACAGACCGTACCGCCTTCTGCAGAACACTGGCCAGGAGCATCTCGCCAGACTGGCTTGAGCAGCACGCCCTGGTAGCCACTGCGCCGCTGAAAAAAACGGTCCTTGGGCTTTCCCCATTGTTGCAAGCACGCGGCCGGTGCAGCCTGCAGCATCAAGTCTCCCATCGCCCTAGGAGACCCGACATGACCTCGCGTGCCACGGCCAGCCACGACGCTCCCGTCCACCTCCCCCTGTGCGGCGTGCTGGCCGTGGCACTCCTCTGTAGCGGCGTTGCATCGGCGCACGCCGATCCCGCCATCGAACGCGAGCAACTGGCGAGCGCCATGCGCCTGCTCGACCAAGTGGACCGCATCGCCCTGGCATCGGACGCCACGGCGGCTGTGCAGCCGGACCGATACCACTTTGACTACACCCGCCTGCGCGACGACGTGCGCCGCATGCGGGCGGGCTTTGCCAGTTACCTCACGCCCCAGCGCGCTCAGCCGCGCGATCCGTCCTCTCTGGCGGGCCACTACACCCGCCAGGACGCTCGCGAGAGCACCAGCGTCGCGCCTCAGCCGGAGCGATCGCAATGACCGCGAGCGCCGACCAGATCGCCGCGTTCCAGGCCAACGGCGGCTTCACACCTTCGGCCGTCTCGGCCGTGGTGCTGAGCTTCGTCTTCGCCGTCCTGCTGCTGTGGGGGGTGTGGGCCATGCGCACGGCCTATGTCGGCTGGGCCGAGCACCGGATTTCGCAAAGGCAGTTCCTGGGCGTGATCGCCCGGTTCCTCGCGATGTACGTGGTGCTGAGCTTCTTCCTGCTTTCCTGATGACTCCGAAGGATTCGCCATGAACACTTCCACTCGCCTTCGCTGCCGTGCTGCGGGCATGGCTGGCACCGCGCTCGCGGCCACCCTGCTGCCGCTGGCCCAGGCAGCACGCGCCTCGGGCCTTCCCACCATGGAAGACCCCTCGCGCGGTGCCGGCAGCGGCATCCTCAAAACCTTACAAAACTACGGCTACGACATCGTGCTGCTGGTGGCCCTGCTGGTGGTGGCATCGATGTTCATCGGCGTCTGCTACCACGCCTACACGCGCTACTCGGAGATCCACACCGGCCGCGCGACGTGGGGCCAGTTCGGCCTGACCGTGGCCGTGGGCGCGATGCTCTTGGTGGTCGGCATCTGGCTGCTCACCAAGGCCACGGCGATCCTGTAATGGCGCTCCCTGACACATCGCGCGACGACCTCGTGGCCTTCCTGCCGCACCGCCTGAACCGTCAGCCCGTGGTCGTGCGCGGCCTCACCGCCGACGAGCTCTGGATCTGCGCGGGTCTGTCCGCCGCGGCCGGGCTGATCGCAGGCCTGCCGCTGGCCTGGCTCACGCGCAGCGTGGCCATGGTGCCGACGATGATCGTGGCGGGCATCGCCGCGGGCGTGTTCATCGGCGGCGGCCTCCTGCGCCGGCAAAAGCGCGGGCGCCCGGACACCTGGCTGTACCGGCAGATGCAGTGGCAGCTGGCGCTGCGCCATCCCCATTGGGCGGTGCGGTTCGGTGGCCGCGGCCTGGTGACCCGCACGGGTGGCTGGACCACGCGCCGGACGTCGCGCATTCGGCGCCCCCGGCCGCGGGGCCGTACGCCATGAGCCGGTTCAAGAACGAAGTGGTGCACCTGCAGGCCCACGTCACCACCCTGCGGCGTGGCGGTGCAGCGCTGTTCGCGTTAGCGCTTCTGCTGGGCCTGGGCTGGTGGAACGCGCCCCGCCACCTCACGATCCATGTGCCGCCGGATCTGCGCTCGGGCAGTACGCGCAAGTGGTGGGACGTGCCGCCCGAGAGCGTGTATGCGTTCGCTCTCTACGTCTACCAGCAGCTCAACCGCTGGCCCACCAATGGCGAGGACGATTACCCGCGCAACCTGCGCGCCCTGTCCGCCTACCTCACGCCCGCCTGCCAGGCCCTGCTGCAGCAGGACTATGAAACCCGGCGCAACAACGGCGAGCTGCGCCAGCGCGTACGCGGCCTGTACGAATTGCCCGGCCGCGGCTACGGCGACGATCCCGCGGCGCGGGTCAAGGTGCTGTCCGAGCGCGATTGGGTGGTCACCCTGGACGTCAGCGCCGACGAGTACTACGGCGGCGAGCAGGTCAAGCGGGCGCTGGTGCGCTATCCGCTGAAGGTCGTCCGATTGGACGTCGATCCCGAGCGCAATCCGTTCGGGCTCGCACTCGACTGCTACAGCGGCACACCACAGCGCATCGCGCCGCCCGCCCCTGCAGCCTCGGCGCCAGCCCCCGCCACGCTGCCCTCCACGCTCGCGCCCACCACCCCAACCCCCACGCTGTCCGGAGACCATCCATGAAGCGCTTCGTCCTGCCCCTGGCGCTGGGCACCTGCGTCCTGTGGGGCGGCGCGCCCGCGGCGCACGCGCTGCAGATCCTGCGCTGGGAGCGCCTGCCGCTCGCCGTGCCGCTGCGCATCGGCGAGGAGCGCGTCCTCTTCATCGACCGCAACGTGCGTGTCGGCGTGCCGGACGCGATCGCCGACCGCCTGCGCGTGCAGAGCGCGGGCGGCGCGATCTACCTGAAGGCCAGCGAGGCGATCGAGCCGACGCGCCTGCAGTTGCAGGACGCCGACAGCGGTGCGCTGATCCTGCTGGACATCGCCGCCGAGCCGGCGAAGGACGGACAGGCGCCGCTGGAGCCGGTGCGCATCGTCGAGGGCGAGGCACCGGCCCCGCGCTATGGCGCGCACGATCGTGCGATCGGCGCCGCCGACACCGAACCGCCAGCCGATGCCACGGCCCCATCGGCGCCGGAGGCCGCATCCATTGCCCGGCGCGAAACCCCCATCGCGGTGGTGCTCACCCGCTACGCCGCGCAGAACCTGTACGCGCCCTTGCGCACCGTGGAGCCCGTGCGCGGGATCACGCAGGCCACCCTGCGCCGCGGCCTGGACCTGGACACCCTGGCACCGTCCCTGCCCGTGCGGGCGAAGCCGCTCGCCGCCTGGCGCATGGAAGACCAATGGGTCACCGCGGTCCGCCTGACCAACACCTCGCCGCGCTGGATCGACCTCGATCCGCGCACCCTGCTGGGCGACTTCGTGTCCGCGACGTTCCAGCACCCGGGCCTGGGACCGGCGGGCGATCCGACCGATACCACGGTGCTGTACCTGGTGACGCGCGGGCGTGGCCTGGCCGACGCCTTGCTGCCGCACATCAGCCGCATCGACGCCGCGCAGAACCTGCCGCGCGCTCCCGACAGCGAGGTGGATGCGCAGCCATCCCCGGGAGACCCCCATGCAAAGTAACGGCCTGCTCAAGTGGCTGATGATCCCGATGGCCGCCCTGCTGGTGTTCGTGGGGATCCGGGTGTTTTCTGGGGGCAAGACCGATCGCGCGGCCTCGGGCGAGGTGGCCGCCCAGCTCACCCCGGAGGAGATGAAGGCACTCGGCATCGATGGCGACACGCCGCGCGACACGGTGGCCACGCTCGTGGCGCAGGTCAAGCAGTTGCGCAACGAACTGCAGACCTCGCTGGGCGACAACAAGAACCAGCGCGCCGAGAACGAGCGCCTGCGTCAGCGTGAGAGCGCCATCGACCAACGCATCCAGGCCGCGCTCGACAGCGAGCGCAGCCGCCTGCAGCAAGAGCGCGACCAGGTGGCCGGCGACAAGCAGCAGACCCAGGGGCTGCTGCAGGACCTGCAGCACAAGCTCGACCAGATGGGCGGCAAGAACGGCAATGCGGACCTGCCGGTCGGCCTCGGACTCGAAGAGGGCGATGGCAAGGGATTCGGCACGGCCGCCGGCTCGCGCGGGGTGCGCTGGATCGAACCCGACGATGCGCGGCCGGAAGGCGCCAAGGGTGCGGCGGCGACCGGCAAGGCGGACCGGTTTCCGATGCGCTTCGGTGCCGCCGACACCACCGGCAACCCATCGGTCCCGTCCTCGGCGGCGGCCTTGGCCGATGCCGGCGCGTCGGCGAAGGCCTCGGCCAAGGCGGTCTACACGGTCCCCACCAACGCGACGCTCATGGGGTCGGTCGCGATGACGGCCCTGATCGGGCGCGTTCCCATCGACGGGACAGTGAACGACCCCTACCCCTTCAAGGTACTGATCGGTCCGGACAACCTGACCGCCAACGGCATCGACCTGCCGGAGGTGGCGGGCGCGGTGGTCAGCGGCACGGCATCCGGCGACTGGACGCTGTCGTGCGTGCGCGGCCAGATCCGCTCCGTGACCTTCGTGTTTCGCGACGGCACGATCCGGACGGTGCCCGAGGACAAGGGCCAGGGGGGTAATACCCAAGCCACCGCGGGCACGGGCAACGCCGCCGATGGCCACGGCCCCATCCTGGGCGGCCTGGGCTGGATCAGCGATCCGCACGGCATCCCCTGCGTCAGCGGCGAACGCCGCAGCAACGCGCAACAGTACCTCGGCTCGCAGGCCCTCATCACCGCCGCTGGCGCCGGCGCCGCCTCGCTGATCAAGAGCGACAGTGGCAACGTGGCGGTGGTCAGCAACGGCAATGGCGCCCTGGGCACGGTGGGCATCTCCGGCAACGAAGCCATGGGCCGAATCCTGGGCGCTGGCGTGCAGGAGATGTCGCAGTGGGTGAACAAACTCTACGGCCAGGCGTTCGCCGCCGTCTACGTGCCGCCCGGCGCCCAGGTCGCCATCCATCTCGAACAACCCTTGCAGATCGATTACGACGCGCAGGGACGCAAGGTCAACCACACCCTCGGAGGCGCGCATGCGACGGACCTGGACTAAGCCCACGGCAGCCAGGGGGGCGCTGTTCGCGCTCCTCCTGGCCCTGCTCACGGGATGCGCCACCCACAAGGAAGAGTTGCTTTCCCACGGCGATCGCACCATGCGGGATGTCTGGGACCAGGAGACGGGCGGCGGTGGCGGCCGCGCCAACGGGCCGGCCGCGCGGCAACTGCTCGATGCGCGCCAGGTGCTGCGCCGCCCGCTCACCGAGGTCGACCGGCAGGCCATGCCGGCCGAGAACACGGCGTACACCCGCACCGCGCAGAACGAGATCTATCGGCAGTTCCACCGGCTGCCGAATCCCGACCTGGTGATGTACGTCTTCCCGCACCTGGCGGGCACCGATCCGGTGCCCGTGCCCGGCTACAGCACGGTGTTCCCCTTGTACCAGCGCATCCAATACGCGATGCCGGGCGAGCGCGTGGAGGACTATTGATGCTGCGGCGACCGCGCTGGCCGTGGGCCCGCCAGGACGCCGGGGCCGAGGCCCGCCGCGATCCTGCGGGGAGCGATTCCGGGGGGCCGGATGCCTGGGAGCGGCACGTCGCCAAATTGGCGGCGCACGGCATTCCTGCGCCGGGTGCCCGTGCACGCGACCCGGGCCGGCCGCGCGCCACACTCGCTGACGAGCGCGCGCTCTACGGCGTGGCCCCCTCGTTCGTGGACCTGCTGCCGTGGGTGGAGTACCTGCCCGGATCGCGCAGCGTGCTGCTGGACGATGGGGTCTCCGTGGCGGCGTTCTTCGAGCTGACGCCGATCGGCACCGAGGGGCGCGAGATGCACTGGCTGTGGCAGGCGCGCGATGCGCTGGAGAACGCGCTGCAGGATGCGTTCGACGAACTGGACGATCACCCGTGGGTGTTGCAGCTCTATGCCCAGGACGAAGCCGACTGGGAGGGCTATCTGCGCGACCTGGACGCCTACCTGCAGCCGCGGGCACGGGGCACCGCGTTCACCGCGTTCTACCAGCGCTTTCTTGCCCACCACCTGCGCGCGGTCGCAAAACCGGGCGGCCTGTTCGAGGACACGGCGGTGACGCGCCTGCCCTGGCGCGGCCAGGCACGCCGGGTGCGCATGGTGGTGCACCGCCGTGTTCCGAGCACCAGTGCCCAGCGCCGTGGCCCGTCCCCGGAGCAGGCCCTGGCGACGATATGCGACCGGCTGCAGGGCGGCCTGTCGAACGCGGGCGTTCGTGCGCAGCGCCTGGGCGCGGCCGACATCCACGCCTGGCTGCTGCGCTGGTTCAACCCCTGCCCAACGCTGCTGGGCGACACGGCCCAGGACCGGGAGCGCTTCTACGAGCTCACGCGCTATCCGACCGACGAAGAGAGTGAGGAAGGCGAGATCGAACTGGCGAGCGGCACCGACTTCGCGCAGCGCCTTTTCTTCGGGGCGCCGCGGTCCGATGTCGCCAACGGGCTCTGGTGGTTCGACGGCATGCCGCACCGTGCGGTGGTGATGGACCGGCTGCGCACCGCACCGGGCACGGGTCACCTCACCGGCGAGACGCGCAAGGGCGGCGATGCGGTCAACGCGCTGTTCGACCAGATGCCGGAGGACACGGTGGTGTGCCTGACGCTGGTCGCCACGCCGCAGGACGTGCTCGAATCCCACCTCAACCACCTGGCACGCAAGGCGGTGGGCGAGACGCTGGCCTCCGAGCAGACGCGGCGCGACGTGCAGGAGGCACGCGGGCTGATCGGCAGCGCCCACAAGCTCTACCACGGCGCCCTCGCCTTCTACCTGCGCGGGCGCGACCTGGCGCAGCTGGACGAGCGCGGCGTGCAGCTGGCCAACGTGATGCTCGGCGCCGGCCTGCAGCCAGTGCGCGAGGACGACGAGGTGGCGCCGCTCAACACCTACCTGCGGTGGCTGCCGTGCGTGTTCGATCCGGCCAAGGACACGCGCAAGTGGTACACGCAGCTGATGTTCGTGCAGCACGCGGCGAACCTGGCCCCCGTGTGGGGCCGCAGCCAGGGCACGGGCCATCCGGGCATCACGCTCTTCAACCGCGGTGGCGGCACCGTGACCTTCGATCCGCTCAACCGCCTGGACCGGCAGATGAACGCCCATCTGTTCCTGTTCGGGCCCACCGGCTCGGGCAAGAGCGCCACGCTCAACAACCTGCTCAACCAGGTGATGGCGATCTACCGGCCACGGCTCTTCGTGGTGGAAGCCGGCAACAGCTTCGGCCTGTTCGGCGACTTCGCCAAGCGGCTCGGGTTGACGGTGCATCGGGTCAAGCTCGCTCCCGGCGCCGGCGTCCGCCTTGCGCCCTTTGCCGATGCGCGGCGCCTCGTCGAGACGCCGAGCCAGGTGCAGACCCTGGACGCCGATGCCCTGGACGAGGACCGCGAGCACGGCGCCCCCGCTCCCGAGCACGACGAACAGCGCGACGTGCTGGGGGAGCTGGAGATCACCGCGCGCCTGATGATCACCGGCGGGGAGGACAAGGAGGAGGCGCGCATGACGCGCGCCGACCGCAGCCTGATCCGCCAGTGCATCCTGGATGCCGCCCGCCGCTGCGCGGCATCGGCACGCACGGTGCTGACCCGCGACGTGCGCGATGCGCTGCGCGAGCGCGCAAGCGACACCACGTTGCCGGAAAGCCGGCGCACCCGGCTGCTGGAGATGGCCGATGCGATGGACATGTTCTGCCAGGGCGTGGACGGGGAGATGTTCGACCGCCCCGGCACGCCCTGGCCCGAGGCCGACATCACCATCGTGGACCTCGCCACGTTTGCGCGCGAGGGCTACAACGCGCAGCTGTCGATCGCCTACATCTCGCTGATCAACACCGTCAACAACCTCGCCGAGCGCGACCAATTCCTGGGCCGGCCAATCATCAACGTGACGGACGAGGGCCACATCATCACCAAGAACCCGCTGCTGGCCCCCTACGTGGTCAAGATCACCAAGATGTGGCGAAAGCTCGGCGCCTGGTACTGGCTGGCGACGCAGAACCTGGACGACCTGCCGCGCGCCGCGGAACCCATGCTCAACATGATCGAGTGGTGGATCTGCCTGTCCATGCCGCCGGACGAGGTCGAGAAGATCGCGCGGTTTCGCGAGCTCAACGCGGCGCAGAAAGCGCTGATGCTGTCGGCACGCAAGGAGGCCGGCAAGTTCACCGAGGGCGTGGTGCTGTCCAAGTCGATGGAGCTGCTGTTCCGTGCGGTGCCGCCCAGCCTCTATCTGGCGCTCGCGATGACCGAACCGGAGGAGAAGGCCGAGCGCTTCGCGCTGATGCAGCAGCACGGGATCAGCGAACTGGATGCCGCATTGCGCGTGGCCGAGAAGATCGACCGGGCGCGCGGGATCGAGCCGCTGTCGCTCGATGCGCTGGGCTGAAACGGAGACCAGACATGCGGCGTTTCTCCCGTGTGCGCACCCTCCTTCTGCGCCTGGAATGGCCAACGATCCTGGCCATCGTGCTGGTGGTGGCGGCGATCGCGCTGGCGGTCTGGCCGCTGCATTCCAGGCAGGGCGCGACGCCTGCGGCCACCGCGACCGAAGCTCCACCGCTGCCGGCGGGACCGCCGTGGATCCATGGGCGGGCCGATGCGCGCTTCACGGTCACGCTGTATGCGGACCTGGAGTGCCCGTACTGCCAGGGGTATTTTCCGCAACTCAAACGGTGGATCGATGCGCACCCGGACGTGAACCTGCAGTGGCACCACTTGCCGCTTGCAATGCACGAACCCGCCGCAGGGAATGAAGCGCGGCTGGCCGAGTGCGCGGGTGAGGTCGAAGGCCAGGCCGGCTTTTGGAGGGCGGTGGAGTGGATTTACGGACACACGCAGGGTGAAGGCCAAGGTCTACGGGCCGGCATTGCCTATCCTGGCATGACGCCCGCGCTGCAGGCCTGCCTGGACAGTCCACGCCCGCAGGAGGTTGTGCAGCGGCAAACCGAGGAAGCGCAACGCGCACGGGTGAGCGGGACCCCTTCGTTGCAGCTACAGGATCGCCGTACGGGCAAGGCAATGGCATTGGCCGGGCCGATCGAAGGCGATGCACTGCTTTCAGCGATGGACCTGCTGACGCACTCCGAGAAGTAGACATTTGGGGGGCGTGACAAGCAACACGCTCACTACCGTGTTCGGTCGGGCTATCCTCCGTTGACGCCTGCAAGAGAGCCTTCCAATGCGGGGCCATATTGGGGGATCGAGTGTGCCGCTCAGTCTCCCCTGAGCTGCATGCGGCAGGGTTAGTCTCGATCTGGCAAAGCACTACGGGGTGCAACACTATTGGTCAAAAGTAGTGCTCGCCACGCGAAGCCGGGCTCAGGGAGCCTTGGTATGCGGACTGGCACTACACACATGGGGGGAGCGTCATGGTGGAGTACTGCGACCTTGTGATGAAAGGCGGGATCACCAGCGGGGTGATCTATCCAAAGCTGATTGCCCGGCTTGCATCGAAGTACCAGTTCAAAAATATCGGCGGCACGTCCGCAGGTGCCATCGCGGCCAGCGCCTGCGCCGCTGCCCAGTACGGCGTGCACCATGGCAATCCGCAAGCCTTCGAGACGCTGACAAAACTGCCCGATCTGCTGAGCGAGAAGATCACCGCCGATCATCGCTCCAAGCTGTTCACTCTCTTCCAGCCCGCTCCAAGCGTCCGACGACATTTCGCCGTGCTGGTGGGTATGTTGAACAAAGATCCGCGTGAAGCGGTACAGGCGGTTCTTGGCGGTCTCATCCGCATGTACAAGACCTCTGTGGTGATCGGAGCCCTATTGGGCAGCCTGCTGCTATACCCGTTCATTGACGCACTCCTCCCCATCGTCGGCGAGTGGAAGCACGTTGCGGCTTCCCTTGGGCTGGCGCTGCTCATCACCGGAATGACTGCGCTGTCAGTCCGCAGTTTTTTACGGGGAAAGACAGTGCATGCCCTACTCTGGGCTGCAGCACTTCCGCTTCTGGTGTTTACGGCGCTGATGGTAGCAACAGCACACGGCTCGGTCCTTCGCCTGGGTGCATACACGGTGGGAACGATTGCGGTGACCTTGCTGTACCAAGCCGCCGTCTGCGCCGCGATTGTCGGATTTTTCGCGCGTAGTCTCCTGCGAGGACTGCACGGCAATCACTACGGTCTATGCAGTGGCCGAACACCTGATGATGCCGCCTCGGAAAATCATCAAGAAGGTTTGACCAACTGGCTGACGAACTACCTCAATGCGCTGGCAGGCCTGTCCCCTGATGCCTCCCCACTCACCTTCGGACAGCTGTGGGGACATGCCGACCCCACCCAGCCGCGAGCCATCAATCTGGAAGTCATGACCACTGCGATTTCCCAGCAGATGGTCTACACCATTCCGTTTCGGGACGGTACTCCACCCTTCTATTACGACCCCGAAGAGTGGAGTCTGCTGTTTCCGAAGTCGGTGATGGATGCCTTGAAGCAGGCCCATTCCCGCGGCAGCGAGAACAAAGAAGATAGCCAAGCAAAATCGCTTGAGGTGCAGGGCGCCAGCGGCAAGATGCTGCGCCCTCTGCCCAGGAATGCCGACTTGCCGGTGGTGGTAGCGGTCCGAATGAGCCTGAGCTTCCCACTCCTTCTGTCTGCGGTGCCACTGCATGCGATCGACTGGAGCCTCAAGGACAATGCGCAACGCAAACGAGAAAGTCGCCCACTCCTGGCTAAGCGGGTCTGGTTCTCCGACGGTGGCATCGGCAGCAACATGCCACTGCACATGTTCGACTCGCTACTGCCTGGTCACCCCACTTTCGCAGTCAATCTGAAAGCGGAGCATCCGGACCACCAGATCAGCACCCCAGAGGCGGCCAACAACGCCAGTGGCCGCGTCTATCTGCCAGAAGACCGGCGTGGCGGAATGCAGCGCTACTGGAAGCCTGCCGACGACACCGCGCCACTGAGTGGGCTGATCGGCTTCTTCAGCAGCATCGTCAACACCATGCAAAGTTGGCGCGACGAGATCATGTTTCCCTATCCGGGGTTTCGCGAACGTATCGTCCAGATCAGCCAACGGGACGGCGAAGGCGGGCTGAATCTGGACATGCCCAGCGACACCATCGAGGCGCTCGGAAACGCCGGAGCCATGGCCGCAGACCGATTGATCGACAGCTTCCACCCATCTGGAGCCCAACACGCAGAAGGATGGCGGCGACACCGGGAAGCACGATTGAAAACGCTGCTTGGCACGCTCCAGCCCGCCAGCGAAGCCATCGGCCCTGCACTGCAGAGCGGTGTGTGGCACACCGTCGTGGACACGATCGCCTCCTATGAAGCCGATGAGCGCCAACTTGCAAAGGACTATCTGAACGAAGTGCAAGTATTGGGCGCGCTCGGTGCCGGGCACAGACCGTCGATGCAGGATGTCGCGCCAAAGCCTTTGGCCCAGTTGAAGATCTCACCAAGGATTTAGTAACGCCTCGGGCTTGGAGCTTCTCCGCACAACGGATTGCAGTCGCGTTGGCACTATCCCCACCAAATGGACGCAAAAGAAAAGCACACGGAGGAGGAAACATGCAGCACATCGAAAGAGAGACAGAGCCAACACCCGAAGTACTGAGGGGAAGTGCGGCCACACTGCAGCGCGAGACGCTCGCCAGATTCATGGCGGACACCGATGAAAAGCGCAGTCAGTCGAAGATCTATCGCTCCGAATTGAACTTTGAACATCCCAGCCTCAAGATCGCGCTCGCAAGACTTTTCCACGGTCGCTGTGCATTCTGCGAAGCGGAGCGCGAGACAACGCCATATCACTTCAGACCTCCCGAGGAAGCCCTCCCCTACGAGCGCAGCGAACAGGCTCACCTGTACTACAGTTGGCTGGCCTTGGCTTGGCAGAACTTCTACGCCATCTGCTCGTCGTGCAGGCCCAGGGAAACAAACTATTTCCCGGTGCTTGGCAAGCGGGCAGAGATTCCGCGCCCCGCATTGTTTGAACAGTTCGCTGGCAACAACAATGGGCTGTGGCCCGCGACGGACTACCCTCCCAGGGAGAAGCCGTTGCTCCTAGATCCCTGCACGGATCGAAATTTCCACACCCACCTTTGGGTAGGAAAGGATGGTGCGCTCTGGGGCCTCACGCGACGAGGGACCTTCACAATCGAGCACTTTCAACTGAACTCTTGGGAACTTGCCGAAGAACGGCGCTGTCGGCACACCCGATATTTCGAGGAGCTCCGGGAACAGCTCTCATCGCCTTACGGCGACATGCCAAGCCACGTTTTCGATTTCCAAAAGCTGGAGTTCGGGGGAACTTGGTATCTGCTATTGCGCCGGCTGGCGGCCTCACTCGGCGCGAAAAGGGGTACGCGCCCAGTTTTGGCGATAAGCCGTATTGAGAGCGTTTTTCGAGCGCTCAAGGGCACTAGGGATGCCTACGATCGCCTCACCCGCTGCTGGTCTGAACTCAGCGAAGAGGGCCCGCCGAATCCAACGGATACCCCGGAGAGCTGGCACCGACCCAGCAAAGCGACGATTTCCGAAATCAGCATCGAGAACTTCAAAGCAATCGAAGGCATCCACATCAAGCTTCAAGATCCGGAAGATGTTCGCTCGGTCCGAGACACCCCACGCAGCCCATCAGCCCTGATTTTGGGCGAGAACGCTGCCGGAAAGAGTTCCATCCTGGAAGCCATTGCACTGACACTGGCAACACCTGCTGCACGCAACGCACTCGGGCTGACGGCACGCAACTTTGTTCTTTCACCCTACCTGCTCGGCGCTCCAGACTCACCAGCGATCAACTATGCGAAGGTGACTATTCGCCTTTCGGACGACTCCACTCGAACACTGCGCATTCAGCACGAGAGAATGGTCGATCAGGCGCCTGGGATTCCAGATATCGTTCCCGTCTTCGCATATGGCGCATTTCGGCAATACCAGCACCGGCAGAGTCGCAAAAGCTCTCCGGCGGCATTCATTCGCAATCTTTTCGATGCCAGTGTGCTTCCCAATCCGGAACGATGGCTTCTGGAGCTGAGCAAGGAGCGGTTCGCGATGGTGGTCCGCGCGCTCCGCGACATCCTCTCGATCGAAGGGGAATTCGAGGTCATCGATCGTGACCTGGAAGGAAAGCAATGCTTCGTCGTGACTGCCACCACTGTCGAAGGCCTGCCATTGGTCAAAAGCCCACTCAACGTGGCTTCCTCGGGCTTCCGATCCGTTCTGGCAATGGCATGCGACGTGATGCGCGGGCTCATGAATCCCAAGGTCCACAAAGACTTCGACAGCCTGGATGCAGCAACAGGCGTGGTCCTGATCGACGAGGTCGAGGCCCACCTGCATCCGCGATGGAAAATGCGCATCATGCGCGGACTCCGAAGGGCACTCCCCAACGTGACGTTCATCGCAACCACCCATGATCCGCTGTGCCTTCGCGGCATGAATGATGGCGAAGTGGTCGTACTGCGGCGGGCCACCTTGGAACACGGATTGACAGGCGCGGGGCTGTCTATGCGCGTCGAGGCACAGACCCAACTCCCTTCCATTTCCGAACTCCGGGTGGAACAGCTGCTGACCTCCGATCTCTTCCAACTCCATTCCACTGACGATCCTCAGATGGAAAGCCAGCTCGCGCACATTGCCGATCTACTCGCCATGGCACCCAACGAGTTGACGGACGAACAGCGCAAGGCTGTCGATGAATTCAACAGGGACATCGCTTCGGCCATGCCGATTGGAACCTCCGAGGCCCAGCGCATCGTGCAAGAGGCAGTCGCCGAGTACTTGCAGCAACGGTCCAGCATCCCGAAGGAGCAAGGGGCTCGATTGAGAGAGCGCGTCAAAGCACGCATCGTGCAGGCACTACAGGGAGTGCTGTGATGCGCAAAGTGGACAGGGGCACAGTCAGTGCACCAGCTTGCCTGACCGCCAAAGACAAGCAGGGAAAGACCGAGAAAGACCGGGCGCAAGACCACCAGAACAATGCTTCGCCTGACAAGGGGACCTTCAAGTTCGCCGTCTACAGGCATGAGGAGGTCAAGAAACAGCTCGCATTGCTCTTCCACGGGAAGTGCGCCTACTGCGAAACCTTCTACCCGGCATCATCCCCCGTGGACATCGAGCATTACCGGCCCAAAGGCGCGGTGAGCGAGGATCCTAAACACCCCGGCTACTGGTGGCTGGGGATGAGCTGGGAAAACTTGCTTCCGAGCTGCATCGATTGCAATCGAAGACGCAAGCAGCGCATCGTTTCCGGCTCCACCAGCTTGGCGCAGTTGTATGCCAACGGGGGGCTAGGAAGCACCCCCATGGCCTTGACCCAGTCCGGGAAGAAGGACAGTTTTCCGCTGGCGACGGGAAGCAAACACGCCCAATCCGAGAAGGATTTTCCAGGCACCGAAAAGCCGCTCCTATTGGATCCAACCCAAGACGATCCCCGGGACCATCTGCATTTCCACATTGATCGCAAGTCGCCGTTGGGCCTTGTATTGGCAGGTCGTCCAGGGCATCCCAGCGAGCGCGGCGCCACCTCCATCCAGATTTACGGACTCAACCGCTTGGGCCTGGTCCAGGATCGCACCAGGGTGCTGCGCCAACTGGAGTTCATGGGAAGCCTGGCCATAGAGCTGGGCAACATCATTGAAGAGTTGAAGACAGAACCTGTGGCAGCCGCGCTCATGGCATTGCCAACCCCGGACATCCCACAGCGCTTGCAGCTGCTGCAGGACAGAATATTCGGCGAGATGCGCCAGATGGCACATCCCACCGCGCCTTACTCGGAAATGGTGCGAAGCTGGATCGATGAGTTCGTGGCAGACCTTTAAAGATCGCAATGAACAAAAGCATTTCTGAATTGCCTGGGTCCATGGCGCCACTGCAGTGGCGCAGTCTGCAAGATCTTCCTCGCTCATCTCATCTTCTTCATTGGAGGAGATGAAATCCAATCAAGACAGGATATTTCGGTAGCCGCGCTGAGCATTGCGGTTCATCAAGCGAATCAATATATACCGAGGCAAAGCGCGTTCCTGATGGAGCCCGCTGCGGCAACAAGTCACCATTCGCATGCAGGCAGTCGACGGGTCTCCATCGACTTCCCCCAGGCAGCCCCGATCTTCAAGGCTGCGGCGTGGTCCATCCACGCTGATCGCTCCAGTCCGCATCGCGTCCACTCACCGCGAACGACCGGCACACCTGTGCCGGTGGATGCCAATCATCGTCAACCCCCGGGGGATTCCGTCCCTTGCGGGGCCGCGAACCTCCTTCTTCCATCGGAGGTTCCATGTCTACGCAACTTGCCAGAATCGATCCGCCCCACTCCACCGTCTCGTCCGTCTTCTCCGTCCCGGAGCGCCGTCTCATCCAGCGGGCCATTGCCTTGCTGGAACATCGCATGTTCCAACGCGGCGTGCACCTCGGCAGTCCGCAGGACGTATTCGATTTCCTTCGGCTCCGGCTGGGCGGCGAAACCCATGAAGTCTTTGCTGCCGTGTTCCTGGACACCAAGCATTGCGTCATCGCCTTCGAGACGCTCGCACACGGCTCGATCGACGAGGCCGTGGTCTATCCCCGCGTGGTCGTCAAGCGCGCTATCGAATTGAATGCCGCTGCTTTGATCCTCGCGCACAACCACCCCTCCGGCAACACCCGTTGCAGCGAAGGAGACCGCACGGTCACCGATCGACTGCGCACCGCTCTGCGCTATGTCGACGTTCGCGTCATCGACCACGTCATCGTTGGCAAGGGCACGCCCTACTCGTTCGCCCAAGACGGCTTGCTATGACCCACGGGCGCCCTACCGGGCGCCCGCCTTCCTCGACCTACCAACAACGCGGGGTCGCAGTACTTCCGTTTGTCGATGGCTTGCCATCGGGGCTTCGGTTCGACTTGGGGGCACCCACCCGCATCCGGAGTCGACACGTGCCGTTCCCTGCTTTCTCGCTGCTCCAGCGCCTGCGCCGCCGGGCACCGCCAGTGGCGGCGCTGCTGGTCCTCCTACCATTGGCATCGACGGTCTGCGCCGAAGTCCGGGTCTTCACCGACAGCGCCCATCCCGTCACCGTACCCGCGGGCATCACCGTCACCGAGCTCGACGCTCCTGCCCGCCTGGTGGCCGCACTGGGCGCAGGCTTGCCGAGCGATCCCGCGCGGGCCGAAGCCATCATGCGCCGGCGCCTCAAAGAGGCCCTGCCCGGCGCTCCCGCGCCGGCACAGATCGCACAGGCCTACCAGGGTGTGGCGGATGCCTACAACGCTGGCATCGCGAAGCTGCCGGCCGTCATGGTCGATGGCCGCTACGTGGTCTACGGCGAGCCGAACGTCTCCCGGGCACTGTCCCGCATCGCGGCCTACCGGAGCACGCAGCCATGATGCGCTCCCGGCGCTTTCGGGCCGTGGTCGTGGGAGCGCTGCTCGCGAGCACGGGCTCCTCCTTCGCGCTCAACACCGCCACCATCGTGGCCTCGGCGCTGTCGCCGGACTGCCTGGCCTACCGCGTCGTGGGCGTGTGCTACTGGCTGTACTGCACCTGGAGCGGCTGCACCGTGCGCACCTCGATCAAGGTGCAGCACTACATCCCCGACGCGGTCGTGTCGAGCTACAGCAACACGGGGGAGAACCCCTGGGTGGAAGTGCGGGCCATGAGCCTGCCCAATCCCACCGCGAAGGCCGGCGGCGATGGCACGACCAATGAGGACCACGAAAACAACCTGGCCAAGTTCAAGAACGCTGACGTGATTGGGCACCCGGCCGGCGCGGCGTTCAGCGAGTTCGCCAGCCAGTTCGGCTACACCTGCGAAGGCGCAGGGACGCCGTTCGTCCCCTATTTGCTCAGCACCTTCGACACGCTGGCCTGGCGCTACAACGTGCCGGAGATGGCGTACCCCGAAGCCCTGACCCCCGGCATGCGCGAGATCGGCTCGCGCTCGACGGCTGACCTCTGGGGCAACGTCTATCCCCGTGGAGGGTTCCTCCATCAGAGCGATGACCATCTGGCGGGCGCGGTGGTCGCGCAGCGGGCGGGCGATGTCGTCACACGCAAAGGGCAGCCCCACGTCTACCAGCCGCTGCTCGCCAACCCACATGAAGGCTACTGGCCGGCCGGCGCGCTGCTCGAGAGCTACGCCGCCACCGGAAGGTGGCAGGAACTGACCCCGACCCTGTCCAGCGGCTGCGCGGTATTTCCGAACAGAAACACCCACGTGCAGGCGCAGCGAGGCGACTACGCGTGGGCGCTGTGGCGCCCCTACAGCTGCTGCCAGCGGCGCGGCCAGGTGTTCCTGGGCAGCGTGGATTTCTTCTGAGGGCACGCCGATGAAACACCGTTTTTCCCATTGGCAGTTTTCTGCTGTGCGCCGGCTTGAGCCCGCTGTCCTTGCTGCACTGACGCTGGCCGCCAGCGTGGCGTGGGCGCAGACGCGCATGGATGCCGACCGCATCCATGCCAGCGGCAACGTGCTCGGCAGCGACGTGCTGTACAGCATCGGCGGTGGCCGGGCCGTGTCCATGGGACCGGTCGGCAACATGCAGAGCATCGGCGTGGGCGCGGCCTGGAACAGCAACCTGGTGTGCGGCGACATGAGCATCACCACGACGCTGCAGAACCAGCTCAACGGCGTCACCAACGGTTTCCAGTCGATCATGAGCAACGTGATCCAGAACGCCACCAGCGCGGTGGCGTCGCTGCCGGCGCTGATCATCCAGCGCGCTGATCCGGGCCTGTACAACCTGCTGACCAACGGCATCCTGCAGGCGCGCCTGGACTTCGACCGTTCGAAGATGACCTGCCGCGCGATCGCCAACCGCATGGCGGACATGGCCGGCGGGCAGACCGGATGGGACCAGTTGTCGGAGGGCATGGCACTCAAGCAGGCCGTGTCCAGCACCGATGCGGTGTCGGCCATCGAACGGGCCGAGGCGAACAAGGGCAACAGCGGCGTGCCCTGGGTGGGCGGCAGCAGCGCGGGCGGCTCGGGCCAGGCCCCCATCAAGGTCGTGGGCGACGTGACGCGCGCCGGCTACAACCTGCTCAATGGCCGCGGGGTCACCGACACCTCGTCGATCAACGCGAACGACTGCAATGGCCGGCTGACCTGCCAGACCTGGACCTCGCCCCAGGCCGCCGCGACCTGGGCGACCCGCGTGCTGGGCGAGCGCGAGCAGCGCACCTGCCAGGCCTGCAACAAGACCGCGACCACGCCCGGCGCGGGCCTGACCCCACTCATCCAGGAAGAGTACGAGACCAAGCTCAAGGCGCTGCAGGAACTGGTGAGCGGCGCCAAGCCAACGACGGCTGCCAACCTGGATGCGGCGGGCAGCGCATCGCTGCCGGTCACGCGCGGCGTGATCGAAGCGCTGCGCGACGAACCCGACCAGGACTTGCTGGGCAAGCGCCTGGCCTCGGAAGTGGCGCTGGCGAGCGTGATGGAGAAGGCGTTGCTGCTGCAGCGCACGCTGCTCACCGGCCGCAAGGAACCCAACGTCGCCGCCAACGAACTCGCGACCAAGGCCGTGGACCAGGAGAGCGGCGCCCTGGCGCAGGAGATCCAGAACCTCAAGACCGAACTGGAGCTGCGCCGCGAGCTGGCCGGCAATTCGCCGATGGCGCTGATCCAGCGCCACAGCACCCGTGCGGCAGGCTCGCGCGGCATCTACCAGGGCGATCCGACGCGTGACCGCGTGCAGGAGATCCAGAAGCCACGGAGCACGCCGTGACCGCCGGGGGACGCAGCCTGCGCGTGCAGCACCTGGTCAATGTCTCCGGCGGCAAGGACTCCACCGCGGTATACCTGATGGCGATCGAGTCCGGCCGCCCGTTTCGTGCGGTGTTCGCGGACACGGGCAACGAGCACGAACTGACGTACGAGTACGTGCAGCGGCTGCATGAGCGCACCGGCGGGCCGCGGGTGGAATGGGTGAAGGCGGATTTTCGTGCCCGGATGGCCAAGCACCGGGCGTACGTGCTGGAGCATTGGCCGCGCATGGGCATTCCCGGTGCGCTGGTGCGCGAAGCCGCGCAGTTGCATGAGCCCACTGGAAACCCCTACTTGGACCTATGCATCACGAAGGGGCGATTTCCGTCTCGGATGGCGCAGTTCTGCACGTCCGAGCTCAAGGAATTGCCGATCACCGAGCAGATCGTGATTCCGATGCTGCGCCAAGGCCCGGTGCTGCAGTGGCTGGGCATCCGCGCCGACGAAAGTCGGCACCGGGCGCAGCAGCCGCGCTGGAACCGGCACGAGTCCGGCAGCTTCCTGTGGCGCCCTATCTTCGACTGGACGGTGCAGGAGGTGTGGAGGAAGCACGCAGACCATGGCCTGGCGCCTAACCCGCTGTACTCCATGGGCATGGGGCGGGTCGGCTGCATGCCCTGCATCCATTGCGGCAAGGCCGAGCTGCGCTCGATCGCCGAGCGCTTCCCGGAGCACATCGACCGGATTGAGCGCTGGGAGCGGGTGGTGGCCGCGGCGAACAAGCGACACGCGGCGACGTTCTTCCCGGCCATGAAGGACCCGACCGATGCGGATCGGCCCGGCCGGTACTCCGGCATCCGCCGGCTGGTGCAGTGGTGCCGCACGGCGCGGGGAGGACGGCAGTACGCATTGTTCTTCGATGACCCGCCTGGTGACGGATGCACGTCCGACTTGGCGCTGTGCGAGAGGAACCCTTCGTGAAAGAAAGACGCGAGCGCCGCCTTGCCTGGCTGCTCAACCGCCGGCTGGGCATCGCGTTGATGTGGATGGCGCTGGCCATCGGCATCGCCGTGGGCGCGAACTTGGTGGGCATCCGAATGCTGGGCGGCATCGAAGCATGGAGCCATTGGCTGCGAGCGCACGCCGGCTATTTTTTCGCCTGGCGGTTGGTTCTGTATGGAGCGACCGCCTGGGGTTGGCGGTGGATGCACCGGCGTCTTCGGCAGCGTGAAGCCTCAACCGAGGCATTCTCTCGTCTGCGGCGCACGGAGATCGCCTCGGTGCTGGTGATTGCAGTATTGGAAATAAGCGCGCTGAACGGATGGACCCTTGGCCCATCCGTTCATTGACCTCACTGCATTACTGCGAGCAGGTTGATTTCTGCCCAAAATTTCTAATAGCTGCAGAACCTTAGAAATTGTCGCGCGAGTAATCTGCAGATCGCAATGTCACCACGCCGTCGCTATTTAATGGCCGCTCAAGCTGTTCGATAACATCATCCGGCACCTGCGGGATCTTGTCACACCGAGCAGGAGGCTTACTAAGATTACCCATAAAGTCGACAGGAAGTCGCTGGATTAATCCATGGTTTATCGCCGCACCTAGCGCCCTAACACCAATTCTATCGGTCAAGTTGATTAATTCAGGCGCAATTTCCAAAAGAATCTCCCACCCATCTTTTTCCTCACTGACAAAAAATGAGTGCACAAGATTCGACATGCTTTCCCTGCCGGGACTTTCCGACTCGAATGCAAGACTCAACTCGGGTGGTCCGTCATGCTTGGAGACCAGCAGCAGAGAAAAGTAGCGCCGCTTCCCGCCCGAGGAATAAACCATCAACTCTCTGGACGCCACTTTCCCCAAAAGATCGCGGCAAAGCGCCAGATTCGTTGTCTTCAACACAAATGCAATCTCATCCCCCAAATGAGTGAACTCCATCTTCAGCTCATGCCGAATATCGAAATCGGTCGCGGGACGAACAAACAAAATGCCGGACTGACCATCTTTTCGAAGCGTTGAGTACAACTCATCGTCTCCTAAAATCGCCAGCTTCAGCTTTTCAAAATATTCGCCAAACTCGCCCGGATGCATCCGGGTCTTGGGGTCATACGAGATCCATTCGAGGCAGACTGGACTCCCATGCAGCTCGACGACCTGGCTAAAGTTGTGATCTGCCGAAGCAAGTTCGATGGTGGTGAGGTTTACCTGCTTTGGGCTTGAATTGACTGGATAGCCAAACACGACGTAGCAGTTTTGCCCTTCGACGAACACTGGCACAAGATCATCGTCACCAAGACCATATTCTTCCATATAGCTACTCGTCGCTAGCGCTGTTTCAAACCAATCCTGATGCCGAGCCATCTCTTCGGTGAGCTCAATGATAGGAAGCAGTACATCTATTGCGTTTGGGTCATTCAGATAGTCGAGGGCGGCTTGGTACCAAGCGGCTGGTTCTTTCCATACGATGCGAAGCTTTCCTACGGGTTCAGCATACTCGCCTCTCTCAGAGCCGAAATCGTAGAACCTCGGCAGATAGGTTCGCGTGCCGATCAACCGTAGGCAGGTTCCATTGACGACGACCGCGGACTCGACCACAGCCCAAGGGTCGGGGCCGATGTTTGCCGGCCGCCATTCCGACGCATTGAGCGTCGGCAACACATCTCCAAGCAAAATCGGACCAGCGCCCACAGCAAAAATCTCTTGCAAGTGGCCGAGCATCCCCGCCAAATTGGTGTTGGTCAGCAAGTGCTGACTCATCGACCTTGCTAGATCGCGACGCTGCTCAAAGAAATACGACAGCGCCTCGCTGGAACTCGGCAGAGATGCCAAGAGTTGGATACTTTTGTCCAGCGTTCGGCGCTTCAGCCGGTTCACCAAGTCAGTCCACGCGGAGCAGCGGTAACAAGACTTGGCCAAGATGTCCTTGGCCACGGTGATTGGAAGCTTGAGCCTTGCCGCGAAGCGTTTCGCTTGGCGATGAATAGTGTTGAGCTTGTGCTCTACAAGGATTGAATCGGTCATGGTTATGTCCTCAATGCGGTTTGCACTGGAGACGCCCATCCACCTTCCCCAGTGCTCGCAAAGAGCTGAACCAAGGGCAGAAAAAAACGCAGGTTGATTCCACTTCGCTGTGGCCCGATGGGCCCTGGGGATGGGCAGCACGCCGACCATGCAACGGCGCAGAGGCGAATCTTACCCTTGAAAGAGATGATGAGAACAGCCCACTGGAGCCATTGGCGTGCGCTTTCGCCACCGACATGACGGCTGTAGGCCCAAAGCCAAGTCCATCTCTAATGGCGCAAGTTTTGGATCTGCAAGCATGTCATTGCGGCACACTGCAAACCGGGCACTCAGTCAATCCCAGGCAGAACCTCTCCCGCACAGAGCAGCAGCCAATTGGCGCGGTGACTTCAAGTTGCTTTCTGGACCGCATTCGCTTGCTCATGCCCTCGCCCGCACGGCAGCATTCCCACTGTCACCGGCCCGGGCAAAGAGTTGGCCTAACAGCTGCAGCGCATCGTCCTTGGGCCGCAACTGTCCCGAGGCAAGCGCCTTGAGATAGGCCTCGATCACTTCCAGGCTCTCTGGGGCCACGGGCGATGCGCCCGCTTCCTCGACCTGTTCCCCGGCCTCCCAACGATCCAGTCGGTTGGCCCAGTCCTGCATCATCAGACGGCGCTGCTCCACGTAGGCCGCATGGTTGTAAGCGGCACGAATCTGGTTGGGGTCGGCGTGCGACAGTTGTGAATCAATCCACTCCACACGGTAGCCGAGCTCATTCAGTGCGGTGGAGATGGTGCCCCGGATGCCATGACCGGTCAGCTGCTCTTCGTAGCCCATGCGACGCAGCGCGCCATTGAGCGTGTTCTCGCTGATAGGCTCCTTGAGGTCGTCACGATTGGGCAGCAGATATCGCTGCGCTGGCCGCCGTGCCTGCGCGTCGAGCAGTTCGCGGACGATGGCAATGGCCTGAGTCGAGAGTGGCACCACATAGGGCGGCACGGTCTTGCCTTCCTTGCGCATCTTCAACTGCAGTTGCTTGACGATCACTGCGGGGATAGTCCAGAGGCCTCGTTCCAGATCGAACTGCTCGGGCACCGCCGCGCGCAACTCGCCTGTTCGAACGCCGGTCAGGAACAGCAATTGAATGCCCTGGCGCGTGGTCTTGAAGCCACGGTACTTACGCAATGTCCGCAGGAACGCGGGCAGTTCCTCCATGCGCAGGAACGGGTTATGGCTCACCGGCGGCTTGGGCACGGCCACGATGTCCAGATCGCTGGCAGGGTTCGCAGGCAGGCCCTTCTCCACCATCGCGTAGCGGAACATCTGGTTGAACCACGTGCGCACCTTCTCCGCAGTGGTCAGCGCATGGCGGCGCTCGATCTTGCGCAACACTTCCAGCAGGTGTGCCGGCGTCACGTCAAAGATGGAGACCGCGCCGAGCCAAGGGAGCACGTCCTTATCGAAGATGCGATTGATCTGCGACAGCGTGCTTTGCCGGCCAGCCTTCAGGCTCAATGCCTTGAAGTCCCGCCATGACTGAAACACTGCCTGGAAGGTATGCGTCGCTGCAGCCTGCGCCTTTTCTTCGGCCTGGCGAAGATGGGCGCGGGGATCGACCCCATTGGCAAGCTGCGCTCGGAGTTCATCCCGGCGGCCCCTCGCCTCCTTGAGGCTGATCTCTGGGTACGGGCCGATGGCGATGCGAGACTGCTGGCCCAGCCATGAGAAACGGAAGTGCCACTTCTTCTTGCCCTTGGCACTCACGAAGAGCAGCAAGCCGTGCGCGTCGTTGAGGGTGTAGTCCTTGCCAGTTGTCCTGGCCTGCCGCACCGCAGTATCTGTCAAAGCCATCGAACTCTCCTTCAGGATGAGGAGAGGTGTACCGACGTCGATGGAAGCAGCACAGCCGAAAACCGGACAACCCAGCGCCCGGATTTTCAGTACTAATTTATGTACTAAAAGTGCGTGGCTGGGGGTGGATTTCAGCAGACTTTGCTGGATGCTCCACAGACAGAAACCACTGTGGGATCAAGGTGCTGTGGACTTCGCTGGAAGTCCACAGCATAAAAATTGGAGCGGGTGAAGGGACTAGAACCTAGCCTCTAACCGCTTGATTTCTAACAACTTTCTCATATCCCGGGCTTTGGGATGGACACTATTATAGACTTGTTTCCCCCCATAGGCAAACACATTGCCTGAAAGAGCCGAAAGGTCGTAGCCTTCAGGATGGTGGAAGGGTCATGAGGCCAGCGACATCTGCGTGACATGGATGATCAAATCTAGTCCATAGACAACCACCGAAAGCCAACAATGACATTGACGCTCGGTCGTGGACGCCCCGCTCCCATGGTGTTCAGTGGCCTCTTCCTGCCATCGGTGGAATGGGAAATGAAGGCAGAAGGATTCCCATGGCACGAGATGGAGTCCGAGCCCGGTGATTTCGGCAGGCCACTGCGCGGGCGTTATTGCGCATTCAAGGCGCTGAAATCTGCGCGACTGGGCTGGGGGCGCCTACCAGCCCGGGTTGTGAGAGGTTCCCTCCAGTGATGATGACCGTTCAGTCCAGCGCCATGAACACGCGCAGCAGATATCCTCGATCAACGACCGCAAAGGCCCAACAACTGCCCTGAATGTCACCAAGCCGAAAGACCGATATGGATGAGAGCAACAGCCGACTGATCAGTGAAACGCTCTGGGATGAGGTGAAATCATTGCAACGCCCACGTACCGTCAGCTTGGCGGCGATTGCCTACTACAGCCGGGATCTCCTGCACCTCAAAAAAGGAGACATCCTGGTGTGCGACGCATCAGTTGATTCGATTTCTTCAGGAAAAAGCAGCGGCTATCTGCTACTCAAGCTTCATAAGAAAGGTGTGAAGATCTACAGCCAGCCTGCGCTGCATGCGAAAGTCGCCTGTATTGGTAGTAGCGTTCTGGTCGGGTCAGCCAATGCATCTTTGAACTCCAAGAACAGGTTAGTGGAGGCCGCAGTTTTGAGCCAAGACAGCGGCCTGCACGCGCAAGTGCTGTCTTTTGTTGCCCAACTCGCGACACCGGAGGCATTGCTAACTACTGCTCAACTGGAGGTTCTGGCCGAGATCCCTGTACTACACGAACAGGGAGGGCCGAGCACGCCAAGGCCGCCAGTAAAAATCGAGGGTACGTCGGTGGCTTGGTGGCTATCGACCGGCCCAATTTCTGAAAAGCTTAGGGATGACCTAGCGCTCCAGCGGGTTAAGGGACTTCACGTCGCGAAGAAATTGGCACCTGAGGTCGAGACCTCCGAGCTAGAACCGATTAGCTGGCCAATGAGGTTGCGGGTCGCAAAGGAAGCAAAGCCCGGTGACCGTGTCATCCAGGCTTACGCCTCCAAAAAAAGGGGCGATGACAGCACCTGTAAGGTCAACGCAACGGCTGCAATCGTTCACGTGGAAAGGGGCCCGGCACATGCCCTTATTTACCTAAAGAGCCTCCACCCGGCGAGTGCTCCATTGAAATTGGCCAAGGTTCAAAAAGTCACGAATGCCTGGGGGCGAAAACTAACCGCTATGAGCGCAAGAATATTGAGTGAAGACGAATATTTAAAGATCGAAGCCCTCTTTCCAGGCAAGAAGACATAAGCAGGCCAAGCTCAAAGACAGCGGCGGGAATGCTGTTGGCCCCATTGGGCACGAGAAGATGGCTTTAGTGGTCACTAGACTTGGTGCCCGCAAGAGGGCACATCTACAGGCCAGTCTTGGCGGCAAACAAAATCTGTGATGCACTGGTAAGGATGTATGTCACAGCCCACCGTCTCAACCAGTGGGCTTTTTCGCATCGCTTCTTTGGCAAGAACCTGCGACGCACGTGCAAAGATCCTTCGATGAGTGGTGCGATCACCATCGCGGCACGCCGCGCGCAGAGCGCGGCGCTTGAGAGTCACTGTTGACGCGGCCGATTGACGCTTCTCTTCTTCCCGGACGGCCCCTTGTCGGGGCCTGCTGGCCAACCGCCCGCGTTTCCGGGACACAAGCCTTCTCCGAGTCCGGGACGGGGAGCGTCTGTACGAATTGCAGAATCTCGGGGCTTCTGGGCAATCGCTTTAGGAGTTGATTTCATATCGATCTTCAATGACGCGGCAATGGCACCGCAGAAGAAATTCTGAAATCAAAAGCTGCCTTGCGCGGGATCATCTTTTCGGCAACTGCCGTGTTCTCACGCGAGCGTCATGCGTGAGCAAGCGACCGCTCAGGCCTTCTTGTCCGTAATTGCATTGATTCCTTTGATTGCAAATTTTTTGGAATAAAGCGGAGACGTGTAGTAAGAGCCTTTTTTCGTCGCGAGAGTTATCAGATTTTTCATCGCGCCCTCAAGGCCTTCTTCGGCATATGCGATAGATTGGGTGTTCCCGAATGGCTTGTCTGGCTCATAAGTCGTGCAAGGCACTGTTGGATGGCCTATCTCTTTGAGATACTCATCAAAGGCATTCTGACTTATGGCCAAGCCGAAAACACGCCAAGCGTACTTCTTCCCCCAATAGTAGCCAGTCACTTTACCCTTGGGCGTTACTCGCCGGTCATTATTGGCTTTTTCAATCGCGTAATTTTCAGCAGATACTTTCTGCGCCACCGCATGGCTAATCGCTGGGTCCACCTCGGAAATCTCGGAAATAAACGCCGTATCAACAATATTCAGTCCATTTCGATCCGGCCTGAAACCGATATTGTAATGTTTCCCATCCACGACCCTTGGCGTTGATGCTCCTTCAAATTGGTACACAGTCGCCGTTGTTGCGGGTGTAAATTTGTGCAAGTAGCTTCCACTCGGTTGCTGAACGATCGTGTAGTTCGTCACAATAAGATTGTGAATTGTATGCAGGTCGCGCGGCTTCATAATTGCAAATCCTTTGCAAAAAATTATTCATAAAAGATAGCTTATTGAAATTCAAAGTGGATACAACCAACGGTCATACAAAAATATAAGTTAGCTTGAGGCCTTATTACCGAAAGAGTTTACCCTACGAAACTGAACTTCACGGAGAGTAGCACAGCAGAAACGAGGGCACGAGAGACCACGTTAGCACAATGGGCTCACATAAATATTCGCCTGAAATGACTGGGTGAAATGAGCATTCTCATTCCACGCCAATTCTGCAGCCTCTCCCTAATCTGCTGCTTGAAATTTTGGTGCTTAGATCTATGCGCCGTTCACGCGCGGCGGTTGTCCTTCAATCGCCCATTTCAGATGCAGCATCCGCAAGGCTGATTCGAGCGCGAATAATTTCGCGCCCCCTAAAGGGGCACTACTCGAACAACCAAAGGAGGTTTCATCATGAGAATACGTCACTTGCAATATTTCCTGATCGTTGCCCAGGAGCAGAGTTTCGTTCGCGCCGCTGCCAGAGCGAATATCGAGCCATCACCGTTATCGCGGGCAATCAAGGATCTGGAAGAGCAATTGGGCGTGCAGTTGCTGAACAGAACAAAGGGCCGGATCACCCTCACCTGGTGCGGAGAGGTATTTCGGGAGGAGGCCCGCCGTATAATCGAATACATAGAAAGCGCTAAAACCCGCGTTGCAGCGGCATCCCTCGGATTCAAGGGTCGTTTGCGGGTAGGCATTACCGACAGTCTCGCCCAGCCGCGTCTGACACGACTTCTTTCACAAAACCGGGAAGAAGAACCCAGCACGGAAGTTCGCATTACCGAACTGACCGTTAACGAAATGCAGATTGCGCTTCGATATGACCAGATCGACATGGGCTTCACCATGGATGAGGAACCCGTTGATGGCTACCTCAAACACATGGTGTGGAAGGAGCGCCCAGCAATAGCGATCCCCAAACATCACCCGATCCTGTCACAGGACAAAGTTTCCATGCGGGAAGTGGTCCGTTACCCACTGATCATGTGCCACCCGGAACGATGGGCGGGTGGCTACAAAGTCATACAGCGCTGGATCACCGATCACGATCTCGCATCACCGACCGTCGCAGAACATGCTGCGTGCCATGAGGCCATGATGATGCTCGTCGCGGCAGGATACGGGGTGGGCATCGGCATGCAGTCCCAAGCCGCCCTGTATGACCATCCGAACGTCATTGTCCGGCCCATGGTGGACGAAATCCCGGATGTCCCCACCTTCATCGTTATCTCCGATGAAAACACCTCACCGGAAACGACTCGATTTATCCAGCGCGCAAGAGAAATCGGAATGGCCACGCCGAGCGATTAATGGTCAACATGAAATTTTCATGACATATCCCCTGCATTTTCCATCGGCCTGATGACAAAAAAAGTCACCTGCTTGCATGGCAGGTGCCATATTCCGTTGATTTCAAAACGATTAAAGGATTGCGCTGTTTTTCTGCCAGCAGCGGCAAGCCGCCTTGAGAACAACTTTTTGTGTAAAGCGCAGACATTTTAAGTCGCTCGGGCGACGTTTTGCGGCAGAACATGGTGCTCAAGCGCCTGGCATCCTGACAGGCAATACCAAGCTCTTCATTCGCGCGCGATCGCTACTTAATATGTAGCGCCCTGACCCAAACCGTGAGAGTTGAATGACGAGCGAACTGGCTGGTAATCACGTTTCTGATCGCGACGGAATGAATGCGGTATCCGTTGCAACCGCATTGTTTACTGATTTTCGGCAATGGCATCCATTTAATTCCGATCACGCCCAAGAAGTGCCACTGAGCATCAAGGAGTGATCGCAATGTCCGAACAGAGCAGCCCGCCGGATACCGGGCGCAAAATCCTTCGCCGAGCGGAGGTGGAAGCCAAGACGGGTTTCAAACGCGCGCACCTGTACAACCTGATGAAGGATGGCAAGTTTCCGAAATCCGTCCGGCTTGGCGTGCGTGCCGTGGGCTGGGATTCCACGGAGATCGACCAGTGGATCATCGACCGCCTCAATGACCGCGCATGACCCGGTTCCCATTCGTTTTGAAGCGGAGCGAACCGACATGCAGGTGATTTCGGTGATTTCGACCAAGGGCGGCGTCGGGAAAACCACCGTTGCCGCCAATCTCGGCGGGTTCATCGCGGACGCGGGTTTGCGCGTGCTGTTGCTGGACCTGGACATGCAACCCACCCTCTCGTCGTACTACGAGCTCACCAGCCGTGCCCCGTCTGGCATTTACGAGTTACTGGCTTTCAACGAGCGCGACCTCACGCGGCTGGTCTCGCACACCGCGATCGAACGCCTGCATGTGGTTTTGTCCAACGACGAGCATCGGCAACTGAATACGCTGCTTTTGAATGCTCCGGATGGACGGCTGCGGTTGCGCCATCTGCTCCCGGTATTTCGGCCCCACTACGACGTGGTGCTGATAGACACCCAGGGGGCCCGAAGCGTCCTCCTGGAGATGGCGGTGCTCGCGTCGGAATGCGTGGTCTCACCCGTGACGCCGGAAGTGCTCGCAGCCCGAGAGTTGCGGCGCGGGACGCTGCAGCTCATCGAAGATATCGCCCCATACCGTCATCTTGGCATCCCCGTGCCACCACTGCACCTGCTGATCAATCGGGTGCCTGCGGTTTCGGCCAATGCCCGGCTGATCCAGCAGACGCTGCGCCTGGTGTTCGGAGAACATCCCGGCGTCCATGTCCTCGAAACAGAGGTGCCTGCCATCGAGGCGGTTCCGCGCGCCGCCACACGCGGATTGCCCGCCCATCGGGTGGAATATCGCCGCCCCCAGGGACGCCTCACCCCAGCGGCATTCGAGATCGTCCGCGCCCTGGCTTCGGAGTTGTGCCCCCAGTGGAACGAACGTTTTGCCGCGGTGAACGGCAAGCCCGGCGGGAGATTTGCCCATGCCAAACGCCCATGAGCTTGCCCGCGGCCACAAACGATTGCTGCCTCTCATCGAGTTTGCGCTGAAGGAGGGGTGGGAAGTCACACGCACCGCCGGGGGGCATCTCCGGTTTTTCAAAGCCGGGCTGGCTCCCATCTTCACCAGCTCGACCCCGAGCGATCACCGCTCCGCTAGCAATGCACACGCCCGGCTGCGCCGCGCGCAGCGCCAGGCAGACACATCGCGCGATACCGGCAGACACGAGGCACCCCATGGCTGAGATTTCCCCACAGGACATGGCATCGCGGTTGCTGCAGGACCGTTTCACCCGCACCGGGCCTGTGGCAGACGCGCTGACGGACCCGATCGCCGATACGCCGATGATCGTGACACTGGACGAGTTGCGCCCCTACGAGCTCGATCCCCGGATCACGCGCAATCCGCTGTACGACGACATCCTGGCGTCGATCCGCGAGCGTGGTCTGGACACACCGCCGCCGATCACCCGCCGACCTGGCGCGACCCACTACATCATCCGCAATGGTGGCAATACCCGGTTGGCAGTCCTGCGGGAGTTGTGGGCGCAGACCAAGGACGAGCGGTTCTTTCGCATCGGTTGCCTCTTTCGCCCCTGGCCCCAGCGCGGCGAGATCGTCGCGCTGACCGGCCACCTCGCGGAAAATGAACTCCATGGCGGCCTGTCTTTCATCGAGCGGGCGCTCGGCATCGAGAAGGTTCGGGAGCTCTATGAAGAAGAGGATGGCAAGCCGCTGTCGCAATCGGAACTGGCGCGGCGGCTGAAATCAGATGGCTATCCGGTTCCCCAACCCCACATCAGCCGCATGCAGGAGGCGATTCAATACCTGCTGCCTGCCATTCCGAATGTCCTGTACGGCGGTCTCGGTCGGCACCAGGTCGAACAACTCACGGCGCTGCGCAGGACGGGAACAAAGATTTGGGAGGCGCGTGCAGCATCGAGCCGGCTCGACCTGGATTTTCCGACGCTGTTCCAGGATGTGCTGTCGGTCTTCGACGCGAGCCCAGGCCAGTTCAACGTGCAGCGCGTGCAGGACGAACTGGTGGGACAGATGGCCGATCTGCTGGGCGAGAAGTACGATACGCTCGCCTTCGATATCACGGCCTCGGACAAGCGCTGGCAGTTGCTCAGCAGTGAACCGGGCAGCGTGCCGGCCATCCCCGCGATGCCGGCCCCGCCCGAGCTGCCCCCTCCCCCACGCCCATCGCCTGCGACATCTCCCATCGCAGCGCTGCCTGCGCCCCGCACGGAACCATCGACCGACCCTTCCGAGGCGGTATCGCCACCGGAACCGCTCACAGTTCAAGCGCGCAACGGCGCTTTCGACGAGGTGGACGATCATGCAGCGCGGGTGCGTGGGCATGTGGTTTCCCCGGCACCGACGTCCGATCGATTGCAGTCCATCCAGCGCCTGGTGGCCGACCACCTTGGCGAGGCACCGCCGGACTTCGAGAGCAATGTGCTCCAAGCCATTCCGGTGCAGGCGGGTGGCCTCTATCCGGTGAGCGACATCTGGTACATCGATCCGGGCCTGGACACGCCGGAACGGCTGAGAACCCTCATCGCGCAACTGGCGCTGGAAATCGCCGACGAGGCGGAACTGTCCGCTGAAATCCTTCCCAGCGAAGACGGTATCGGCTTCCATTGCGCCCAGGACAGCGAATCGATCGGCGCGCGCGCCAGTGCGCCCTTCCCGCGCACGATCCTCTCGCTCCTGCATGCCCTGAGCGCACCGTTTGAGCACGCACGGTTTGTTGCCCCGCACATCGACACGGTGCATCTGGCAAACCATCTCGGCCCCCTGCTGCAGGGGCCGGGCCTCAAGGTACAGTTTCCGCGATTGAGCGACAACGGCCTGGTGAAACTGTTTCGGCTGGTGCGCCTGGCGCGGCGGCTGCTGGACATCGAAGCCTCCCTGCATGGCGACAGCGCCATGCCGTCCCCGTAGGACGGGCCGCGATGTCCGGTCCGCATCCGCTGAACCAGGCCGTGATTGCACAGGCCCTGCACGACCTTCGCAACGGCCAGCTGCGCAAAGCCAAATCCATGGGCTTCGATGACCAGGACCTTGATGCCCTGAAGCACCCGGCCATGGCGAGCGTGCTGGCGAATGCAACGGTGTCCTGGTGTTCGGTCGAGGTCAACCGCGATGTGCTGCGCCGCCTGCTGCATCAGGTGAACGACGTGGCCAAGGAGATCGAGGCGGTGGACCGGATGCTGCGCCTGGGTGCCAGTACCGAGATGATCAGCAAGTTCTACGGATTGACGCATCAGGAGGTCGCGCTGCGCAGATCGGTGATCGGCTTGCCCAAGCGCAAGGGTCGGTATCCGGTTCTGACGGAACAGCAGGACGCACAGCTGTGGGAATCCTGGTCGGACCTCATCAAGGAGCGGGGCATCGCGCTGAACAACGACACGGCCATGCTCGCCATCGCGGCGGATTTTTCGGAATCCACGGGGGTGCCGGTCTCGGTGATCTGGAGCGCCATTCGCGGATGGATCGATGAAGGGCTGGTTTGAACATGACAGCACCGCGCAGACCAGGCGGGCCGGTCCTGCTGGGAGAACTGCTCGACCAGGCGCTGCAGCGGATGCAAGTCGAACCCGCAACCCCGCCGGAAAAAGCCGCGCCAGCCCTGCCCCCATCCGATGGCTTCATTTTCAGCGGCAATCGCCATGACAGCGTGCCGAGGGCGCTGCTGCTGGACCGGCGTCTCACGCCCCTGGAGCGCAATGCCTGGCAGGTGTTTCGCCTGCTGCTCAACGACGATGGCATCACGGCCTTTCCGACCTATGACCAACTGTGCCCTTACCTGGCCTCCATGCCCTGCGCTGCCAAGGCATCGCATGAGACCGTTGCACGCGCGCTGACCCTCTTGCGCCTGACCCGCTGGGTCAGCCTGGTCCGGCGGCGGCGCGATGCCAGGACCGGGCGAATGCTGGGCAATCTCTACGTCCTTCACGACGAACCGCTCACGCCCTATGAAGGCATCCAGCTCGACCCCGACTACCTGGGGCTGGTCAGCCATGCGCTCGATCACGCCAGCAAGTCCATCCAGCGGGTCGGCGTGCACACGCTCAAGGAGATGGCCGAGGACCCAATGCTCAACGGGCGGATACTGCCGAGCCGTCTGCAGGTGCTGACCCAACGCCTCGCCGCCCAGGGGTGGGGGGAGACGATCGGTTATCCACAGGCTGGGGACAGTCACGATTCCGAAGACGGGTCGAGCGGCCTTCTTCGGAATCGGAAACCACCGGGTTCGGATTCCGAAGTGGGTCAAAAAGCCCGCCAAACCGGCACGCTTCGGAATCCGAACGAGGACCGTACTGTACGTAAAGAAGAAATAGAAAAAGAAATACGTACAGTACCCCGCACGCGAGGTGCCCTGCTCCTGCCCGAGCGGTTCAAGGCCCTGAAGTCGGAACAGCAGAACGGGGCGCTCGCCGCCCTGCAGTCGGTCGATCCCGCGTTGCACCAGGCCGTTCTGGAGGAGTGGGATGCACGCTGCCGCGAAAGCACGGTGCGCAATCCCGCAGGTTATCTCTTTGCCCTCATCCAGCGCGCGTTGCGCGGGGACTTCAAAGCCTGGGCCGCATCGAAGGCACCTCCCGCCCCCACCGCTCCCACCGCGGCCGAGCCGGCCCCGTCCCGCCCGGCAGACCCGGAGGTGGCACGGGCGCACATCGCCAAGATCCGAGCGCTGCTGCGGATGCCGTGACGCGGTGCGGTCTTGAGGTTCGCAATCGCACGCTGGATCGTCCACGGGGTTCCATGCTGGGCTATACCCCGGGTATAACCCGGCGCGCCACCCTTCATCGACGGCTGGGCATGTGCCCACATCGGCGGACTGATCGAGCGGCGCGCACCCGAGACCTTTTGCGCTCCACGCGCCTGTGCCGGCGTCCACCGAAGGCCAGGCTCGCCTATACCCAGGGTATAGCGCGACATGCAGCCTTCCTGGCTGGCGGATCAATGACGCTCGGGAGGCCGTCGCCCGTGTGCAGGCGCGCACAAACAGGCGTTCGAGGGGTGCGGTTTGATCACTGACGGCCTTCCCGCGCTCGCAGATGCTGAAACCTCGTCTCCACCAACGAGGGTTGCCACCATGGCCAACGAAACGGAACCATTGCAGTTGAACCTGGGGTCGCTGCGCAGTGCGATGTCGCTGACGTTGCACACCCACCACGCCTCGCGCATCTGGCATGGCCGGGCCGCCGCGGAAGGCAAGCCCGGCATCATCGGCCTCAACGGCTTCGTCGGCATCATGAACAAGTTGAAGCGTGGATCGGAACAGGACGATCCTTACTCCGACTGGTGGATGCTTCGGATCGAGGACAAGCTCAACGCCACCAAGGAACAGTTGCAAACCCTGCGCGAACAGGTGGACCGTGCATTGGCCGATGTTCCACCCGCCCTGAGCCTGGGCGAGAACCTCAACGTCCAGCCCGTCAAGCTGCCGCTGTTCGTCGCCTCGCAGTTGGGCTTCATGGCGGTCTATCTGCTGGCGGACTACGACGATCTGGCACGCCGCCTGATCCTGGCCCACCACACCGCGCTGATCGATCGCGGGACATTGGAACGCTGGCTCAACGAGGGCGCCCACGCCTTGCGCAGCCTGTTTTCGCTGGCACAGCAATACCGATACTCCGGGACGACCCGCAACGACTTCTCCACCGGCAACGCCGCCGCGCGCGTGGCGCGGGAAAAATTCGGCGATCTGCCGCAGGACATTCTGGACGGCTCGCGCCGCTCGCGCTTCGCCCCACCGCCCGTGCGCCGGTCCGCGCCGGCGTCTGCCACCACGCGCTCCCGTGAACCGGAAGAGGCACCCATCATGGATACCGATGCAGCGCCCACCGGCACCGACGCGACGCCGCAGGACGAGGATGCCCCCTCCGACAACGACGGAGAGGAGCCGGCATGAGCGCGCTGCATCGGTTTGTGCCACTGGAACAGCCCGCCTTCCAGTCGCTGGAACATGCGGCCTACCTAAAAGGCCTTTTAAGACCCTTTAAAGGTAAGGGGGCGCTGGAGGACTGGGCCAGCCATTGCAGTGGTCTGCGCGACAACCTCGTTGCACTGGCCGAGCGCCGTTTGCTGCCACAGGCGCAAGGCTTTCCGTTCGATCGGCTGGCCGCCCATCTGGCCCCGCAGAACACCGGGGCCGGTACGACGTTCCTGCGCTGGCGCAACGTCGATCGCTCCCGCATGGGGGTTGCGTTGTGGGAGGGACTGCTTGCCGATCCCGCGATGCCTGCCGCGCTGATCGATGACCTGTACGCCATCGAGGTTCAGCGCATCGTGCTGAACATGCAGGTCAGCCTCACCCACAGCATCGCGCGGCAGGCCACCGACTGCGCCAACAAGGTGGCCCACGCCGACACGATCTATCAGCGGCGCATTCGCGCAGTCGCCCACCCCGAGGAGTCACACCCATGAGCACGCATTTCCATGGTGAAGGCAATATCGGCTCTGCGCCCGAATACGACGAATACCCCAACGGCAACGAGGAACCGCGCCGTGTCCTGCGCCTGAACGTGTATTTCGACAACCCGATTCCGGGCAAGGACGGCTACGAGGACCGTGGCGGTTTCTGGAGGCCGGTCGAATGGTGGCACCGCGATGCCGAACGCTGGGTTCACCTGTTCCAGAAAGGCATGCGCATCGCCGTCAACGGGCGTGAGGAACGCAACGACTGGACCGATGAGGACAACAATCCGCGCACGACCTATCGCATCAACGCCCGAACGGTAGGCATCCTGCCCTACCGCATCGAGTCGGTGACCCTCAGCGCCCGGCCATCGGGACACGAGACGGAACCGCAGGCCGATTGAACGGGGTCTGCGAGGGCGGCTGCCGCAACCGTTATCCGCCCTCCATGCGCCAGACGTCGGCGATGCCTCAACGATCGCGGCCTGCGCCAGCGGAGGTCGTCCGGACAGATGCGCCAGCTTATCTATCCGACCATCGGCGAACCCAACACGCTCCCCCTGCCGCAGCCGTCCAACAAGCGGAGCGCGGTCGGCTTCCGCTTCTTTGCTGCCAGCGACAGCCAGTGTGGACATGCTGGTGTCCTATTCAACGAACGCCACGCCATTTCCGGGAGGCTCCATGGCTTTGTATCTTTGCGAAAAGCACTCGCAGGCCAGAGACATCGCCCGGGTACTGGGTGCCACCCGGCGCGGCGATGGCTGCTACATCGGTCCCCGCGACACCGTGACCTGGTGCATCGGCCATCTGCTGGAGGCCGCACCGCCCGAAGCCTACGACGATCAGTACAAACGCTGGTCCATCGAGCAGCTTCCGATTGTTCCAACGCGCTGGCGCAGCGAGGTCAAGGCATCCACGGCCAAGCAATACAAGGCGGTCCAGCAATTGATCGCACGGGCCACCGATCTGGTCATTGCCACGGACGCCGACCGGGAGGGCGAGATGATCGCCCGCGAAATCATCGATCTGTGCGGCTACCGGGGTCCCATCCAGAGGCTGTGGCTGTCGGCCCTGAATGACGCATCCATCCGCAAGGCACTGGGCGCGCTCAAGCCCTCTGGCGAAACGCTGCCGCTGTACCATGCGGCCCTGGCGCGATCGCGTGCGGACTGGCTGATCGGAATGAATTTGAGCCGCCTGTTCACCCTGCTCGGCCAACAGGCCGGCTACCAGGGCGTGCTGTCGGTCGGCCGCGTTCAAACGCCGACGTTGCGCCTGGTGGTGGACCGGGATCGCGAGATCGCGGGTTTCGTTTCCGTGCCCTACTGGGCCGTCGAAGTCCAACTGTCGCATGCCGGCCAGTCGTTCGCCGCGCACTGGGTGCCGCCCGATGGCAGTACCGATGCTGCGGGACGGTGCCTGCGGCCATCCTTGGCCAGGGAAGCCGCCGACCGCATCCGGCAGAACCTTGGGGCGCTGGTGGTCTCGCTGGAGACCGAGCGAGTGAGCGAAGCGCCACCGCTGCCGTTCGACCTGGGAACACTTCAGGAGGTCTGCTCGCGCCAGTTGGGCCTGGACGTGCAGGACACCCTCGACATCGCACAGGCTCTGTACGAAACGCACAAGGCCACCACCTATCCCCGCTCCGATTCCGGCTACCTTCCGGAGAGCATGCTCCCGGAAGTTCCGGCGGTGCTCGACGCGGTGCTGGCGACCGATCCCGGCCTGCGGCCATTGATCGAACGCCTCGACCGCACCCAGCGCTCACGCGCATGGAACGACAGCAAGGTCACGGCCCACCACGGCATCATTCCCACGTTGGAGCCAGCGAAACTTGCCGCCATGTCGGACAAGGAACGCGCGGTCTATGGCCTGATCCGCTCCCATTTCCTGGCGCAGTTCCTGCCCCACCACGAATTCGACAGGACGACCGCCCGGTTGTCCGCAGGCAGCCAACCCTTGCAGGCGACCGGCAAACAGATCGTCGTTCCCGGCTGGCGGATCGCGCTGCCCGGCCATGCGGCGAACGGGGCCGAGGACGCGGACGATGCACAGGGACCGCGCAGCCAGGTCTTGCCACCGCTCGCGCAGGCAAGCCGTTGCAGCATCGAACAGGTCGATGTGAAGGCGCTCAAGACGCTGCCTCCCAAGCCCTACACGCAGGGCGAACTGGTCAAGGCGATGAAAGGGGTTGCCAGGCTGGTGACCGATCCGCGCCTCAAGCAGAAGCTGAAAGAGACCACGGGAATCGGCACCGAAGCAACCCGTGCCAGCATCATCAACGGCCTGCTCGGCCGAAACTATCTCCTCAAGAAGGGCCGTTCCATCCGCGCATCCGATGCCGCTTTCACACTGATCGATGCCGTGCCCTCGGCCATCGCCGATCCCGGCACCACCGCGGTCTGGGAGCAGGCGCTGGACATGATCGAGACGGGGCAGCTGACCCTGGACGCCTTCATCGACCGGCAATCGGCGTGGGTGGCGCAACTGGTGGAGCAGTACCGCAGCGCGAGCCTGTCCCTCCCCGTACCCCAAGGTCCCGCCTGTCCTCTCTGCGGCAGTCCCACGCGGCAACGCAACGGCAAGTCCGGTGCATTCTGGTCCTGCAGCCGGTATCCCGAATGCAAAGGCACGGCAGCGCTGGTTTCGCCCGGCGGCAAGCCTTCTGCCCCGCGCCAGCGCGGCCCCCGTTCCAAAGCGTCCTGAAGCCGTCACGTCGTGCCCCGGCCCGCGTTCCCTGCGGCCGTTGGGCGTGGCCCCGCATCACTGGCGGGGCACACCAAACATGCCCTCGCCTTCTGCAATGGCATGTGCCTCCCCGGCCGTTCGTGTGGCCGGGTGAGAGGAAGGCGTCTTTATCGACCCCGCTCCCCGCGGACCTCTGTTCCGCTTTCTCTACGTTGCACCCGAAGGGTCTCCTGGCGCCTCGCGCATGAGGTGCCCGGAGACCCTTCGGGATCGACGGTGTTCGATGCCGGTGCCCGCCGGCGAAAAAAACGGGCTCCCTTTGTGCGCGGATGTGCGCCGAACGGTTCCGACCCCAGCCACGAAACGGGTCGGGTGCGATCGCTGACGCAACGGCAGGCTCTACCGATGGCCACGCCCTGCAGCAGCCCACGGGTGGTTTCCTCTTCTCTCGCCGCGGCACCACGCCCGCGGCACCTCTGTCGCCTCGATCCCGACCGCAAGCAGTGCACCGGACCGCCGTACCAGCGGCGCAATCGCTGTGCCCACTCAAGGAGACCACCCCATGACACATCCCCCCATCGAATACGGCAGCGTGTGCAGCGGCATCGAGGCGGCAAGCCTCGCATGGCAACCGCTCGGCTGGCACCCCGCCTGGTTCTCGGAGATCGATCCGTTCCCGATGGCCGTTCTGACGCACCGGCACCCTGGCGTTCCCAACCTCGGGGACATGGCGCGGATCGCCGCCCGGGTGGTGGCGGGCACCGTTGCGGCCCCCGACATCCTCGTCGGCGGCACGCCATGCCAGGCATTCAGCATCGCCGGATCACGCCAAGGTCTCGCGGACCCGCGCGGCGCCCTCACCCTCAAATACACGGAGCTCGCCAATGCCATCGACCAAGCCCGCCAGGCGCAACGCCGGCAACCCGCGGTCATCGTCTGGGAAAACGTCCCCGGCGTCCTGTCCGACCGTTCCAATGCCTTCGGATGCCTTCTGGGCGCCTTGGCCGGCGAGAGCTGCCCGCTGCAGCCGGCAGGGGGCCGATGGACGCACGCAGGTTGTGTGTCTGGACCCCGCCGCCGCATCGCGTGGCGGGTGCTCGACGCACAATATTTCGGCGTGGCCCAACGCCGCAAGCGCGTGTTTCTTGTCGCAAGTGGTCGTACCGGGTTCGATCCCGCCGCGGTACTTTTTGAGTCCGGTGGCCTGCCTGGGCATCCTTCGCCGGGCAGACCGGCGCGGCAAGAATCTGCCACCGCTGCTGCAATGGGTGCTGAAGGCGCAGGCCGATTCGACCACGAACTGAACAGCGCCTATGGCAAGGTATCGATGACCGTCTGCTTCGGTGGCGGACATTTGCGGGGCCCGATCGACAAGGCGGCATGCCTGACCGCCCGCGGCCACAAATGCGATTTCGAGGTGGAAACCTTCGCGGCGCAATCCGTGGCCGGCAGCATCAGCCACACGCTCGATACGGCCAACCGGGGCAAGGGCTGTGGCGAAGACGGAACGGGCAAAGGCGTTCCCATCGTGGTCGCCTGTGCGCCGCAAGCCCTGGCGTTTGCGCAAAACAGCCGCAGCGAGGTGCGGCTGGAATCGGGACATGGCCAGATCGCGGGCACGCTCTCGACCGGCGGCGGCGCTCCGGGCCAGGGCCGGCCCGTGATCGCCAGCATCACGATTCCAGCCGGACACACGGCGGGTGCCATCGCCGACTTGGGGAGTGATCTGTTTCCGACCTTGCGCTCCAGCCGCGGTGGAGGCGACCTCGGCCACGTCGTGATGCCGAACATCGAGGCGTATTTCCAGTGCACGCTGGAGCCGCCCGAAGGTGGCTGGCTGGACTGGTCGTCATGGCGCGTGCGCCGCCTCATGCCGATCGAGTGCGAGCGGCTGCAGGGGCTGCCCGACGACTACACGCTGGTGCCGTACCGGGGCAAACCGGCTGCGGATGCACCGCGCTACAAGGCCATCGGGAACTCCATGGCCGTTCCCTGCATGGCGTGGCTGGGCCAGCGACTCCACGAAGCCTTGCCTATCTAACGGGCTGCCCGCTGGCACCGTTTGTCGAATGACGGCAGGGGCGGCGATGGTCAAGGTGCCGGCGCGCGTCGGCTGATGACCTCAGCGACATGCCAGCAGCCCGGGTTCTCAAGGCTGCGACGTGGATTTTCCACGGAACCCATCCAGTCCGCACCGCATCACGACCGCGGACGCACGCCCTTTCGGCGTCGATGCATTTCGTCCTCGCGCAGCGCCTGCTTACCACAGCCATGCCGGGCGCGCGACCTGTTCGGTCACCGCCCCGCGCGCTGCGCAACCCCACCCATCCCTGCGCCGTCGCTGCGCACCCACCATCAGGAGGCCCCATGGGCACCATTCGTCTTCACAACCATCAGGATTTCCTCATCGCGGCCCTGCGCCAGCAACTCCATCAGGCATCGGACCTCGGCGCTTTGCTCCAGACCGCGCGGAGCGCGGGTGCCGGCCTCATCCGCATCGTGGCCGACAACGCCTCGATCACCCTCTGCGACGACGGCAAAAGCATCGAAGACATGCAAGCGCTGCTCGATCTGCCCGATCCCATCGGCGAACGCGAAGTGCGGGAACGCAGCAATGCTCCCCTCACGGGCGTGTGGTCCGCGCTGTATTTCGCCACGCATTTGTCGGTCCATTGCGGCCAGCAAGGGTTCAGCACGCCGACGGACGCCATCATCCGGGGCGAACCGATTGCCGTTCATGCCGCCGCTCCCCGGATCGGCAACGAGTTTCGCCTCGATGGGGTGGAGTCTCCCCGCCCGGACATGGATCTGCCGCAATGGGTGCGGTCTCATCTGAGGCATTTGTGCCAGGCGTTTCCGGTTCGCGTGATCTTCAACGGCGTGGAGATACCACGGCCTCTGGCCCATCCATCGCTGGCCTGGCGTGAAACGCCGATCGGCCGTGTGCTCCTCGATCTGGACGCCCCGCCGCACGAATGGCAGTGCTTTCGCAACGGCTTGCCCATCGGCCCTGCGCCGTCCACCCCTCGCTACCAGGCCGTGCTTTTGCACGATGGATCGACCATCCGTCCTCCCGATCCGTGGCACCCTTGCGGTGAAGGAAACGACCATGGGTGCATCCAGGCAACGATCGACCCGGCCTATCGGGCGGCGCTGATCGAAGCCAAGAAGCGGCTTTCCGAAAGCGAGTTCGCCGTCCTGTATTGGGAGGCGTGTCTGGCCTCGTCCCATGCCGATCTTCTCAATGACGTTCCCTTTGCCCCTCGGGCATGGTTTCGTGACTGGGACGCCCATCCGCCGGGCTACCAACGCTTCGGGCAGAGCAAGCACCTCAGCGGTCTTGCGCACCTGGACAGTCTGGACACGGAAGGCGTCTGGCGCATTCATCCCGAGGGCGACGAGGAACACGCCGCAGAAGTCTATGTCTGCGCCCGTGGAGGTCTTTTGCTGGAAGAACGCCGCCTCGATGCGGGGCACTGGTTGTTCCAGCGGATCAGGTCGATCTCCTCCGAGCAGGTTCGGGTCTATCAGGACGCGGTCCTGCACGAAGACATCCAGGCCACGCTCTACGAGGACGAGATCGAGCTGGTGCTGGTCCGTGCGCTGAATGTCCGCCTCAACGGCGAGCCCGAGCCGTATGCGGTCAACGCCGTGCGCAAGGACGGCAAGCTGGTCCTGACGGAACAGGCCGGCCCGGTCACCCGACTGGTGTCCGACTATGTTTTCGATGGGCACCACGACGAAGCGGCCGAAGCAACCGACGCGCAGACCATTCTCGCGTTCATCACGGCAGGCAGCACACAAGGCCCCGCCCGGATCGTCAACGCCGTACTACCGCCATCGCTGCGATACCAACCCAATCCTGGCTTGGCCGGAGCAACGGTGCATCTGCGGTTCGGTCCCGATGGACGGCTGCAGGCGATCGACGCCTGATCCGGCCTTTTTTCACAACGCCCCTTCGGGGGCGTTCTTCTTGCCTGAAACGGGTACGGACCCTGTTCGCATTCCAGTGGGACGGGGACGCGCCGCATGCCCATGCTGCACCCATTTGTCGCTGATGCTTTCAGCCCATGCCAGCAGTTCCGGTCTCCCAGACTGCGCCGCGGTTTCCACGCGCCGACCGAACCTGTCCGCTCTCGCATCGCCTCCGCGGACGAACACCTCTCAGGTGTCGATGCTTTTCATCTGCCAGGCCCCTTGCGGGCCCGTTTTCATGAACAGGAGATTTCCATGCGTTCGATCTTTTCGCACTTGAAAACCGTAAGGCCAAGCCTTACACTCCGTGCATCATGATCCGGAGTTTCCAGCACAAGGGACTGCGGATCTTGTACCAGCGTGGTGATGCGTCCGGTGTTCGCGCCGATCACGTCCAACGCCTGCAACGCCTGCTCGCCTCCCTGGAAGTCGCTCGCGCTCCCAACGATATGGATCGCCCCGGCAACCGGCTGCATCCCTTGAAAGGGAGGCTCAACGGCTTCTGGGCGGTCAACGTGTCGGGCAACTGGCGCGTCGTTTTCCGTTTCATCGACTCCGATGTGGAGCTCGTCGATTATCTTGATTATCACTAGGAGGCCCTGATGCCCATGCACAACCCTCCCCATCCGGGAGAAGCCCTGCGCGAAGACGTGATGCCGGCCATCAAAATGAGCGTTTCGGCGCTGGCCCGGCACATCGGCTACTCGCGCGGCCAACTGTCCACGGTCCTGAACGGGCACGCGGCGATTTCCGCCGACCTGGCCCACCGCCTCGAACTCGCCGGCCTCGGCAGCGCACGCCAGTATCTGGCCGAACAGGCGGCCTACGATCTTTGGCAAGCGGAACACCGGGAGCACCCTCCCATCCTGCGCCTGCGGTTCGCCTAAGCCCTCGACACACCCAATATCCCTCCCCCCTTAGCCCCGCCATCGCGGGGCTTTTTTTCGACCTGGTTTTTGGCGAACCGGGCAATCGGCCCATGAATCGGGGCACTGAAGGGCTCGCGTGATGCACCCCGGCACCACGCCAGAAAACGGTGTGCCGCCGTTTCCCATTGCCCGTCGCGATTCGATGCGCCCCGCCGCACATTGCCGCATGCGTTGCCGACCGTCGTCGGTGCCATGCCCAGGCAGTTCGGGTCTTCAAGGCTGCTCGGTGGCTCTGCCACCCAGACCCTCCAGTCCGCCCCGCATCGTCCTGCGGACGAGCGCCGTCCCGGCGCAGATGCTTTGTTCCACCCCCCGCGGAAGTTTCACGCCCGCAGGAACGTGGCGCTTTCCGCTCTTTCAAGGAGAAACCCATGTCCCAAGCATTGCTCGACCAGACCTTGAGCATCGCCCAGGCCAAAGCCCAGTCCATCGGGTATCTGGCTTTGACCTATGTGAACAAGCGCCTCCCACTGGAGGTGCGCCACAGCGCCGCCGGCCACTACATCGGCACGGGCGATGCGGACGGCAACGTGTCCAGAGAGTCGTCCGGGTACTTCCGGTCCTACGACGCGGCCACGACGGCCCTCAAGACGGGCCGTTGGCAACAGCGCACCCATCCATGAACCTTCCCCGACCACAGGAGAATTTCCATGTCCTTGCCACTGGCCCCCGATGCCACAGATTACATCTCACTGGAGGATGCCCACTTCATCCAGGCACCCGAAGCATTTTTTCGGGCCTGGAAGCGTGGCGCACAGATCGCGGGCACCGAATGGTTCGGCGATGGCACCCATGAAGGGTGGTTGCGCGCCCACAGCAAATGGGACTTGAAGCCCCGGTTGTTGGTGGTCAACGACGCCCTTGGCGTTCTCAGCGGCGGCGAGAAGATTTTCCTCTCGGCGATGGTGAGCTTCTACAACGCCCGTGAGGGCGGTGCGATGCTCAAGCGCTCCGGCTTTCTGGGCTTTGCCGACCTGGGCGGCCTCGATCTGGAGCGGCGCAAGGTCATCACCGATCTGGCGCTGAACTACTCCGGCTGGTGAGCCCCCGCGCCGCCATCCTTCCTTTCATCTTCATCCCTTCGGGACACGCGTCCCGGATGGGGCCGTGTCCTCGTCTTTTTTCTTCACAAGGAGCAACCATGGCCCCCCAAGACAATCCCTTCCTGCGCGGTTACCAGAACCTGCGCGTCAGCCGCATCCTGTGCATTACTTGCAGCGATGACCATCCTCCCATTTGGAGACCCCTTCATCCCAGCCAGGTGCATCTGACCGATGAGCAGGTCATTCAATCCCGCTGTCGTGTGGGCCGCGATTTCGCCATCGTCTTGCAAGGCAACACGACCGACGTGGAGCGGGCATGGCCCGCACTGGAAGGCATCGTGCGTTTCGTGACCTATTCGGTCGTCGGCGACGACTTCGGCCAACCCGTTCACGTGGGCGATGCCTACTCTTTGGAAGCGGCGCGCGAGGTGATGCGTCGCCTGACGTTCGAGACCGGCTTGTACAGCCGGTGCTGGGAAATCAGCTGCGCGCACCTCAGCGAGGCGGCCTACCGGCATCTCGAAGCGCTCGCGGACTCCCGCGAGTCCCGCGATTCGATCATCGCAGCATTTCGCATTCCCGGCAGCCCGGCGATCGGGATCAAACTGATCGCCACCCCATGGACCGATGCCAACCTGCATTCCATTTTCGGCCTGAGCGCGCACCAACTGCGGCAGGAACACATCGCACAAGGCATGCCCCCCTCGCTGGCGGACGTACTCCACCTTGCCGGTCAGGCCGATGTGCGCATGCTGGTCTTCGACGCCGATGCGCGCCGCCTCGATGGCCTCGCCGTCCACGACACCTGACACCTTCCCAAGCCCCTCACGGGGCTCTTTTTTTTGGCGGAGCGTTGCGATTGCCATCGGGATCGCCATACTGCCGGCTCTCCGCCTTGATGCATCCCGTCCCTTCAAGAAAACAGCCCGATCCCGCCCCATGTCCCAGCCCTACCCACCGGCACAACGCTTGCAGCGTGACGACACCCCACTGCACCGGGCGGTTCGCTCGCTGGTCTCGGCCAAGGACGATCTGGATGCCGCCCTCCGCTCGCCGGTCCTGTCGCCCTTGCTTCCCGCGCAACTGGCCAACGCGGCGGCGTCGGCCATCAGCGTATCGGGGTTCGTCCACGCGGTCGTGCCGTTCCTGGACCACACAAAAGCTGAGGACCGCGAACGCGCACGGGTTCCGATCGACCGGCTGCTGGGGGAATCCTGGCGCTGGCGCGAACCCTATAAAGCCAATCCATCGGCTGAAGAGCTGACACGCCATCTGCTGGACGATGCACGCTCCCACGATGGCGACCCCGACCTCGCCATCGTCTTCGCGGTGGTGCCGCTGGGATTGTTCTTTGCCCATGAAGGCAAGAACCGGGTCCAATTCCTGCGCTCGCGCGGTGCCACCGACATGCCCGCCAGAATCACCCCGCTGGACTACCCCGATGCCCACAGGCTGGCGCTCTACCGCTTGCGGGTCGTTGATCGGATCGAACATTGGTGCGTACTGGACCGGCGGTGGGCACAGGCCCTGCCGCTGGCCCACCTCACCGAGCGCCTGCTGGTCGCCTACGGGGTCGCGCACCCAGCGGCATGGCCTGCCGATCTGCCCGCACCGGACGCCGCCGCACGGGCGATGCTTCGGCTTCGACCTGATAACAACCATCAACCGATTGACCTGGACCTGCTGCGCCAGCGGCTCCATGCGCAGGCTACGCGGGAAGACTTCACGAACGCCAGCCTCGGCGAACTCGCGATCGCCGGCATGATCCGGCCCCGCTGGCGTTGGATCGGGGCCGCAGGCGCCCTGCTGCTGGCCGCTTACCTGCTGAGCCTGGCGGTGCCCTCGCCATGGGACCAATGGCTGTGCATCGGGGCCACCGCAACGCTGTACGGGGCCTGGGCGACGCTGGCCCTTCCATGGGTGCGAACGCGACGCCGGCATCTGGACCGCCAATGATGTGACCGGGACCACCGCGCTGGTGTGCCAGGCGTGGTGTTTGGGGACAGAACTCCGATCGCATTGAGGCGGGCCAAAGCGCGTGGCCTCGGCCAAGCTGCCACCGTGTTCGCTGGCGTTGCCGGCAAGCATCCCAGGCAGCCAAGACCCTGAAGGCTGCGGTGCGGTTTCCGCACAGGTTGTCACCGTCCCCAGGCGCTCCGCGCCATTTCACTCAACCCACAAGGGATCACCTCCCTTGCGGGAAGGGCGACCCTTGGTTTTCCTCAAGGAGTTCCCCAATGGATCATCAAGCCATCCGTGCGCAACTGCCCTCCCTGGTCGCAGGCCATGTTCCGCGCAACATCCGGTCTTTCAAATTCCGCATCCATGACGACCAGCCACAGACGTCCGGACTGGGCTTTTCCATCGATCCCAAGCCCTTCGAAGGCACGGTGATCGCCACGACCGCCGAGGCCATCGTCGTCAAGACAGGACGAGCGGAGTTCGCGGTACTGGATCGCCACCTTGTGACACAGGTGCCGGATGAAGGCATCAAGGTGCATGTGCGGCCCTATGCACGCCATCGGTTCGACGGTCTGCGCGCGGACACCCCCGAGGAGCGAACCGAGTTCACGTCCGACGGCATGCCCTACACCGTGCAAACCCACGTCCTCGGATCGGCACCCGCCAAGTTGCCGATCCCGCAACCCCGTTGCCCCCAACTGCAGGAACTGGTGCATCAAATGGAAGCGCTGCCCGCGCCCGATGGCTTTCGACGCATCACGCATTTGCTGGTGGACGCCGGAGCCCGGGATTTCCGCTGGGTCGATCCGCTGGACGCCGACATCATCCGAACGCCGCCTGCGATCAGTTTCAGCGTGGACAACGCCAAGTTCCAAGGCCGGGTCACGGTGCTCTATGAGCGGGCCGATGACCTCTATGCCGTGGATCTGCACCGCGATGAAGAAATCGTTCAGCGGGTGGACTCGGTGTTCTTCGACACGCTCGGAGAAACGCTGGAGCGACTGATCGACGACGGTGCCTGGCGCCGCATCCAGGTGGACATCCTGCCCGGTGCGCGCAAGCGGGCCCGGCATTGATCCACCGGACGGTATTCCCGCCTCCCCAACGACTTCCCGCCCTCGCGGCGGGAGGTTTCTTTTCACCCCCTGGAGACAACCCCCATGCTGCGATTCAAAGGTGAAGACCTGCGACCCATCCTGGCCGAGGCCGCAACCCATCGATGCCGTATCGTCCTTGTCAAGGACCACGGTGTGTACTTCCTGGCGGAGAACGGCGAGCAAACGCCGCAGGGCCACCGAAAGCTGCTGGCTTTCGCGGTCGGCTGCAACCCCGACCTCGACCCGTTCGATGCGTGGTGGGAGCGGGCCCGCACCGAACTCGGCGGCGACGACTTCGCCGAATATTTCGACAGGGACAGCACGGTGTTCGCGCGCATCGCCAACAGCCAGGACGACCTGGCCTTGTCGGCCACAGCCACGCACATCACGCTGCAGCCCATCACGGCCGACGCCGACGAGCGCCCCTCCACCCCATGATCCCCAAGCCCTCACCCGAGGGCTTTTTCTTGCGCTGCGAACCCGATGCAGCGTTGCCCGCACATCGCTTGGAGTTGCCCCACCCCATCGCCGCCAAAACGCGCCCAAGAAACGGGAGCCGTGCCAGTGCCGCTTTCCAGTGGCAGAGCGCACCGGCCAACGCCACGATCGCCCCATGTCCCGCTGACCCCGGTCAGCGACATGCCCAGGTAGCCATGGTCTTTGAGGCTACGACACGGCTTCGACCGTGTGATCGCACCAGTTCGCACCGGCATCCCAGCGCGAACGTCCGCCGAAGGTTTCGGCGGTGATGCCACCCACCACCCACACGGGGATCACACCTCCCCTTGGGGCAGGCGTGTCTCTGCCATCCTGTCCTCAAGTCTGGAGATTCACCATGACCGATTCCAATTCAAAGTCGTACTTCGACCTGCACATCACGGGCCTGGGCTACCTCAATCGCATCCGCGACGTCAAACCCAAGCATGCCGAGGCGTTCCTCGCTTGCGACATCGCGGCGCTCAGCGGCCCCGGCGATGACATTTCCTACGTGCGTTTCGACACCAAGGTGGTCGGATCGGACGCCCAGCATCTGGTTCGCCGTTGTGATGACGCCGTCAAGGCGAAACGCAAAGTGCTCGTCGGATTCCGCTTGGGCGACCTGTGGAGCGACATCTTCCACATCAAGAGTGGCGAGAACGCAGGAAAGCCCTGCGTCAGCCTCAAGGCCCGTCTGCTGTTCATCAGCTGGATCAAGATCGACGGGGTCCTCAAGTACAAGGCCGAGACCGAAGATTCCCGACGGGACACCGCGCAACCGCCCTCGGAGCCGGCTCGGGAAGAAGCGCCCCCTCAAACGACGGAAGCCGAAACGCCTGCGACAACCTCCACTTCGGTGGATCAGGCCGAAGGAACTCAGGCCCCCGCCATGGAGGAGGACCGCCCCTTCTGAACGGCCAGACCCCTCGCACCGGGGCCTTGCCTGGATTCCATCCGCCCCCCTGGCACCGCAGTTCCCCTGCGGGGCCGTGGTGCCGGGTGACCCATTCATCAGGAGCCTTCCATGATCATTCTTGCCGGTCAGCTGGCCATCAAGACCATCCACGGGCGCAACGGCGATTTCAACGTCGGGCGCCTTACCACTTCCATCGGGGAGTTCGTCGTGAAGAACGCCGAACTCGATCAATACGACGAAGGCAAGTACGAGGGCGAATTCACGCTCGTGGAGATCCGCCCCGCCACGTACTACGCCAACGGTCGCCTGGTCGTCGAGATCCGCGCCTATCTGGGCGGGATGACCGTCTCCAACATCGATCGGCTGAGCCGGGACGAAGCCCAGCAACTGGGTCCCCAGGAGGTCGATCCCATTGACGAGGAGCCGCAGGCCCCGAAGTCCGATCCGAAGGCGACAGCCACGCCGAAGGCGCGCAAGCGTCCGGACCCGCTGATCGACACCACGCCGTTCGGCAGCGAGCCGGCGGATGCACCGTCCTCGGGCGCAAACGCGGAGGAAGACGATGCGGCACTGTTCGGAACGCTCTGGCCTCTGGGCCCGATCGTCAAGCTCGATGCGACCGTCGATCGCCGTGTCATGCGGCAGCAACGCGACCGCCTCGATGCCTTGGGCTACCAGTTCCAGCCGATGTCGCAGGACTGGCATCTCAAGACCTGATCGCACACCCGGCCATCCGCTTCGGATCGCCGCATTCTTCCACCCCCTGGGACAGCACCTGCCCCACGGGTTCGGTGGCTGTCCCGCTTTTCCAAAAGGACGCCACCCATGCCCGAACGCCCCTCTTCGTCACCGCTTCTGCGCATCGACGAATGCCCCGACCTCATGGTCGATGGCTATGTCGGGGACGAAAGCGGCCACCTCGTCTTCCTGTCCGTGTGGGCCCGCGATACCGCGATCCAGCAGTTCATCGCCCGGCTCACACTGGGACGCGATGAAGACGGATTGGATCAATTCCACATCCTGACCGATCAAAACGGGTCCGTTCCCGTGTTCGTCGGCAACGTCGATCGCCTGGACAAGCGCTCCACGCGCGTGTTCCGGCGGACGCTGTTCGGCTCGATGGTCAATCTGTGGCTGTTCGATCAGCGCTGCGTGAAGCCCGACAAGGCCAACGCCAGCGCCCTGGCGCTCCTGCGCCGGGATGCGGATCAGCCATTCCAACGGCTGTGGACCCTGGTGCAGGACACCTGCCCCTTGCCGCTGCTCGACCACTGGCGCGACACCGTGCTGGACATGCTGCTCGCGCAATCCATGCTCTCACGCCTTCCCATGGCCCTCGGACCGCTGGAGGGCTACCGGCTCTCGATCGATGTTCCGGCACTCACCAAGGGACTGGGCGATCTGATCCGCAACGGCACCCTCGGTGCCACCCGCCACGAACTGGCCAGCGGCGAAGCGCTTCGGCGTGTCGCCTGAATCGCCCATCCTCCCCGGCCCGCGCACCGCGCCCGCCCTCTGCCTGTTCCCCATCTGCCAAAGGAGGTTTCCATGGCGCTCATGTTCCCCCGGCTCGCCCGGAATTTTGCCAAGAACGGGTATTTCCCGACGGATGAACCCACGCTGGAGCGAGCGCTGAAGGCGCTGGCACCGGCCGCCGCTCGAATGAGCATCATCGATCCCTGTGCGGGCGAAGGCGTCGCCATCGCCGAAGCCGCACATGCCCTGGGCCGGAGCCAGGTGTCCGCCTATGCCGTCGAGTTCGATGGCGAGCGCGCCAGCCATGCCAGGGGTCTCGTCGATCACTGCCTGCACAGCGATCTCATGGATACGCTGGTGAGCCGGCAGAGCTTCGGGCTGTTGTGGCTCAATCCGCCCTACGGGGATCTGTCCAGGAGCGCCGATGGCGACATCGGCTATCAGGGACAGGGCCGCGCCCGGCTGGAAAAGCTGTTCTATCAACGGTCCCTGCCGCTGCTCCAATACGGCGGCGTGCTGGTGTTCATCATTCCGAGCCATGTGCTCGATGCCGAACTGGTGGGCTGGCTCACACGCCATTTCACCGGGCTGTGCATCTACCGTGCGGTGGAGACGCAGTACAAGCAAGTGGTGATCTTCGGCACCCGCGTGCGCCAACGCGATCTGTTGGCCGATGCGGCCCGGCCCGCACGCCAACGGCTTCTGCAGATCGGCGCGGGCGATGTCTCAGCGGAGGAACTGCCCCTCGAATGGCCGTTCCTGCCATACACCGTTCCATCGGCGACAGCCGAGCCGGAACATTTCTGCAGGGTGTCCATGGAGCCCGAGCAATTCGCGCGGGAGGTCCATCGCCTGCAAGGGCTGTGGCCGTCTCTGGATACGCACCTGGGCGCATCGCAGCAATCGCTTCGGCCTCCAGCACGCGCCTTGTCCCAATGGCATCTGGCCCTGGCCCTGGCCGCAGGTGCCATCTCCGGCGTCGTGCGCTCACCCAGCGGCAAGGTCATGGTGGTCAAGGGCGATACCCACAAGGAGAAAACCTCCGCCGTGGAATACACCGAACGTGACGACGGCTCCATCGCCGAGACACGCATCCTCACCGACAAGTTCGTCCCCGTCATCCGCGCATGGGACATGACACCTGGCTCTCCGACACGGGGCGAGGTGCTCACCATCTGCTGACGTTCTCCCCTGTTCCCCAAAGCGGCTCATCGCCGCCTTCGTTCACCGGAACGATCCGCCCGCTAAAGGGCGCTCGTCCGGCCTTCATCCCTGCCCACCGAAAGGAGTTCACCATGCCACTGCGGCTTTTCACCGGCATGCGCGCAGCGCAGCCTTCCCACCCTCTGTTTTCCACCGGCACCCTGAAACTCAGCGACAAGGTGCAGTGGCTCGACAGCAAGGGACTTGTCGATCCGCATCGCTACCTGCACCGCCATCTGCGCGGCGACTGGGGCGAAATGGACGATGAAGGGCGCCGTGCCAACGACGCCGCATTCCAGTCCGGCGGCCTTCTGACTTCGCGCTATGCGGTGACACGCCGACTGTCGTTGGTGGTGGTCACCAACGGCGATCGCAGCCTCACCGTCATCCAGCTTCCCGAAGAGAACCCGCTTCTCTGACGGCTTTTCCGTCTTCCCCAACCACCCGAAGGGGTCACGCACCCCTTCGGGGATGCCGTGGCCCCGCCCTCTCGAAAGGAGCCACCATGGCACTCGCACTCTTGTCTTCAACGCAGTTTCAGGCCGGGCAACTGATCATGACCCAAGGCGTGAACGATCTGGTCCAGCAGGGCCGGATCGATCCCCTGGTTTGCCTTCGCCGGCATCTCAATACCGACTGGGGCGATCTCAGCGACAGCGACTGGCAATCCAACGACACCGCGCTGCGCACGGGCCAGGACCGCCTGTTTTCATCCTATGAGCTGTCACCGATCCTGACGCTCTGGATCATCACCGAATGGGATCGCAGCGTCACCACGCTGCTGCTGCCCAGCGAATACTGATCCTTTCGGCGGCTGACAAGCCGCCGGATTTCCTTCTCACCCAACGGGCATGTCCATCGCCCTGCGGGCCGGTGCATGCCCTTTTTCTTTTGGAGCATCACCATGTCCCTCGATCTCGACACCGATACCCTCACCGATGGCACCGCGCAGGACGACCTGTTCGCAACGCCATCGACTCCTCTGACCATCAGCCTCACCGACTTTGTTGGCGAATTCGGCGACGAGCTGCTGGACTCCCTCAATCGCGCGAATCCGCCGGTCTATGCGGGGCAACCCCGTCCCGCCCGGCAGATGGCGCTGTCGCGCCTCAAACGCGCTCCGTTTCCCGCACAGGCCGAGGTCGTCCACGCGGTGACCGAGCTGCTGCTGGACCGTGGCGAGCGTGCCGCGATCATCAATGCGGAGATGGGCACCGGCAAGACGCTCATGGCCATCGCCACCGCGGCGGTCATGAACGCCGAAGGCTACCGCCGCACCCTGGTCCTGTCGCCGCCCCACCTGGTCTATAAGTGGCGCCGCGAAATCCTCGAAACCGTTCCCGGTGCCAGGGTGTGGGTGCTCAACGGGCCCGATACCCTGGTCAAGCTGCTCAAATTGCGCGAGCAGCTCGGCGTGCCGGCGCAGGCTCAGGAGTTCTTCGTCCTCGGGCGCGTGCGGATGCGGATGGGCTTTCACTGGAGGCCCTCCTTCGTCCAACGCCGCACGCTCAATGGGCCGGTGGGGGCCTGCCCCCATTGCGGGACGGCCATCACCGACCTCGATGGCGAACCCATCTCGACGGCCGAACTGCAGGCCGAGGAATCGCGCCGCAAGTGCGGCCATTGCGCATCCGCGCTGTGGACGCTGATGCGACCGCGATCGCTGTCCGCCACCGACCAGTCGTCGGCCGTCATCAAGGCCCTCAAGCGGATACCGACCATCGGGCAAGCCACGGCGCAGCGTCTGATGAAGACGTTCGGCGAGGCGTTCCTGGTCTCGCTGCTGGGTGACAACCTGTTCGAGTTCATCAACCTGATGGACGAGAAAGGCCAGTTGGTGTTTTCCGACCGGCAGGCCCATCGCATGGAACGCGCGATGGCCTCGATGGAGTTCGGTTTCGGCGAAGGCGGATACCAGCCTTCGGAATTCATCAAGCGCTATCTTCCCCAAGGGTTCTTCGACCTTCTGGTGGTGGACGAAGGCCATGAGTACAAGTCGCCCGGCTCTGCCCAGGGTCAGGCCATGGGCGTGCTCGCCTCCAAGGCGCGCAAGGCCCTGCTTCTCACCGGGACGCTGATGGGCGGCTACGCGGACGACCTGTTCGCGCTGCTGTTCCGGACGTTGCCCGCACGCATGATCGAAGACGGCTACCGGCCCTCCAAGACCGGCAGCATGGCATCTGCGGCCCTCGCCTTCATGCGGGACCATGGCGTGCTCAAGGACATCTATTCCGAGAGCACGGGCACGTCCCACAAGACGGCGCGCGGCAGCAAGGTGTCGGTGCGCACGGTCAAGGCCCCGGGGTTCGGACCCAAGGGCATCCTGCGATGCGTCCTGCCGTTCACGGTGTTCCTCAAGTTGCGCGACATCGGCGGCAACGTCCTGCCGCCCTACGAGGAGGAGTTCCGCGAGGTCGCCATGCAGACCGACCAGGCAAGCGCTTACCGCGAACTCGCGGGCCGCTTGACGGCCGAACTGAAGGCGGCGCTGAGAAAACGCGACACGACGCTGCTGGGGGTGGTCCTCAACGTGCTGCTGGCCTGGCCGGACACATGCTTTCGTTCCGAGGTCGTGACGCACCCACGCACGCGGGAAACCCTCGCGTGCACGCCATCGCAGTTCAGCGACCGACAGGTCATGCCGAAAGAGCGCGAACTGATCGACATCTGCAAGGCAGAGAAAGCCGCCCATCGCAAGGTGCTGGCCTATACCGTCTATACCGGCACGCGGGATACCACGTCCCGGCTCAAGTCGCTGCTGGAGCAGGAAGGTCTGAAAGTCGCGGTGCTGCGCGCGAGCGTGGACACCTCCCGGCGCGAGGACTGGATCGCCGAGCAGTTGGACCGGGGCATCGACGTGCTTCTCACCAACGCCGAGCTGGTCAAGACGGGCCTTGATCTGCTGGAGTTCCCCACGATCGTGTTCATGCAGTCGGGGTGGAACGTGTACACCCTGCAGCAGGCTGCGCGGCGCTCCTGGCGCATCGGCCAGGACCTGCCGGTGAAAGTGATTTACCTGGGCTATGCGGCCACGTCGCAAATGACTTGCCTGGCATTGATGGCGAGGAAGATCCTGGTTTCGCAAAGCACGTCAGGCGACGTGCCGGAATCCGGGTTGGATGCGCTGAACCAGGACGGCGACTCGATCGAGGTCGCGCTGGCAAGGCAACTCGTTGCCGCTTGATCCGCTCCTAAGCCGGCAGCCCTTCCCGGGGCTGCCGGCTTCTTTTTTGGGCACCGCGCCCTCGCCCTGCCAAACCGGGTGCTGGCCGGTGCCTTTTGTTTGCTGATCCACCCGGCCCGTTGGGCAATCGTGCGGGTTCGATGTTCCAGAGAACCGCCACCATGCGATCCATTCATCCCTCCCCACGTTTCTTCGCAGGCTGCGGCCTGTGGCTCGCCGCGGCCCTGATCGGCGGCTGTGCCAAGGCACCACCACCCACCACGTCCGCTGCATCTGCCACGCCGCTGAACACCCGGTCCCCATCGCACGCTGCAACGCCAGCACCCAAGCCACCGCCCGGCTTCGTGCCAGTGGTGCGCCAGGGGCGCTATACGCTGGTCGAGCTTGCCCCGGAATCCGCGCAGAAGGACTTGCTGCAACAGGTGATCGAGGTGTCGGTGCCCGATGCGCGCCAGGCCACGGTCGGGGATGGCCTGCGCCATGTGCTGCTGCACTCGGGCTATCGACTGTGCCAGGCGGGAGAGGTCACGGCTTTCGACACGCTGCCATTGCCGGCCGCGCACTACCGGCTGGGACCTGTGCTGCTGCGCGACGCCCTGCTGACACTCGCGGGTCCCACCTGGGAACTTCGGGTGGACGATGCTGCCCGCAGCGTGTGCTTTTCCCGTGCCGGGTCCCCGCCCGCGCCTGCTGGCGAGAAGGCATCGAAAACACCCGACCGCACGGGCATGTCGGCCAAGGCCCCCACGGCCCGCCAGGGGGCTCGGTCATGAAACTCCCCACACTGCGCCCGCCCAGCCGCTCGATGCTCCTGCGCGCCGCCGCCATCACGGCGCTCGTCCTCACCAGCGTGATCGCCGTGATCGATCACGTTGCCTTGTCCCGTCTTTCCGAGCGGACCAGCGCAGGCCCACGGGCCTCTCAGATCGCCTCCCTGGAAAACCGTCTGGCGGAACTGGCGCAGCAGATCGAGAGCGTCCAACAGCAGCCACCCGCAATGACGCAGGCCGATTTCGAGGAGGCGCGCAGCGCCATCGCACAGCGGCTGGCAGAGGTCGATCAGGCCATCGCAGAGCGTCCGCCGGCACCCGACCTGTCACCGCTGCAAAGCCGCATCGAACAATTGGAAGAGCGCCTGAACACCAGCGCGCGTGCGGCGATGCAGCCACCCCCGTCGCCTGGCGCACCGCCCCCACCGCCCAAGGCATCCGTGCCACCTTTCCAGGTCATCGGCAGCGAGGTGCGTGGCGGCGAACGCTTCCTGACCATCCTGCCGCAGAACGCCTCCGCGCCGTCGCAGGCCCGTGTGCTGCGGCCTGGTGACGTCGAGTCCGGCTGGCGGCTGGAGGCCATCGAGAACCGCACGGCGGTGTGGGAACACCAGGGCGAAGTCCGTCGCCTGGCCGTGCCATAGGAGGATGCAATGAAACGCTGGACCACCCGCATCGCGTTGGCCATCGGGCTGTCGGCAGGCAGCGTGCTGCCGGTGTTTTCGCAGGATGCCCGCCTGCGGTCCTCTCCCGTGGTGCCCAACCGGGAGCAACCTGCCGCCACCGCGCTCAGCGAGGAGCAGCAGGCCCGCACCTGGGGTCTTGGCGTGGAGGACTGGGCGCGTTTTCGGGAGGTGATGCAAGGCCCGCTGGGCACCTACTCTCCGCACCTGGACCCCCTGTCGGCGCTCGGCATCGAGGCCCGCTCGGAAGAAGAGCGCCGCCGCTATGCCGAGTTGCAGGTCGAGGCGGAAGCGCGCCGCGTGGAGAAGATGCTGGTCTATCAGCGCGCCTACGATGCCGCCTGGCAGCGCCGGCATCCCGGGGCGCAGCGGGTCAGCCTGCCCGGTGCCAACCCCCATCCTGGCACCTCAGGCACTGCGGCCCGCCTGGCGGTTTTCGTCAAGGGCGATTGCGCGCCCTGCTTGCCCCTGGTGCAGCAACTGCAATCGGCCGGGACGCCCTTTGACCTCTACATGGTGGGAAGCCGCGCCGAGGATGGCCGCATCCGCGAATGGGCCCGCCAGGCCCGCATCGATCCGGGCAAGGTCCGCTCCGGCACGATCACCCTCAATCACGATACGGGCCGCTGGCTGTCGCTGGGACTGCCGGGCGATCTGCCCGCCGTCGTGCGACAGGTGGACGGCCAATGGCAGCGCCAATGAACCGGCTCGCTGCCATGGTGATCCTGCTCGCCAGTTGGGGGGCTGCCAGCGCTGCGGCGCAGGCGCAGGAGATGCCGCCTCCCGCCTACCAGATCGCCGCCCGGCGCGCCGACATTCCCTCTGCGGTCCTGTACGCGGTCGCGTTGCAGGAAAGCGGGTGGCAACGCGGCGGACGGGTGGTGCCCTGGCCCTGGACCCTGAACGTGGCGGGCGACGCCCGGCGGTTCCACAATCGCGGCGACGCCTGCGCCGGTCTTCAAAGGGCGCTGCGGGAGGTGCCGTCCACGCGCGTGGACGCGGGCCTGGGGCAGATCAACCTCGGCTACCAGAAGCACCGCTACGACCGGCCCTGCGATCTGCTCGACCCCTACCGCAATCTGGCGATCGCTGCCGAGATCCTGCGCGAGCAATACGACCCCGGCGAGGACTGGCTGATGGCGATGGGCCGCTATCACCGCCCGGCCGGTGGTGCGCCTGCCGCCCGCTACCGCCGAAGCGTTGGCAAGCACCTGGCGCGCGTCCTGGGTCCCTCCCAAGCCCAGGCGGCCCTGGCGGGCTGGCACCACGGCGCGCGATGGCAGGAAAGGACGCCCCGATGATCCGCCGCCACGGCTCCCGCATCCAGCATCTGGTCAACGTTTCGGGTGGCAAGGACAGCACTGCCACCTACCTGCTGGCGCTCGAATCGGGCCGCGCGTTTCGCGCCGTGTTCGCCGACACGGGCAACGAGCATGAGTGGACCTACACATTCATCCAGCAACTCGCCGCGCGCACGGGTGGCCCGGAAATCGAGATCGTGCGCGCCGACTTCACGGCGCAACTGGCACGGCACCGCGCGTTCGTGCTGCGGGAATGGCCCCGCATGGGCGTGGCCGATCACATCGTCCGGGAAGCCGCGGCATTGCATGAGCCCACCGGCATCCCGTTTCTCGACCTTTGCATCTCCAAAGGACGGTTTCCGAGCCGGATGGCGCAGTTCTGCACCTTCGAGCTGAAAGCGCAGCCCATCACTCTGCAAGTGGTGTTCCCGATGCTGCGCAACGGCCCGGTCCTGCAGTGGCTGGGCATCCGCGCACAGGAGAGCGCCCACCGGGCCCAGCAACCGCGCTGGAACCGCCATGAGACCGGATGCATGGTGTGGCGCCCGATTTTCCGTTGGTCGGTCGATGACGTGTGGGCGCTGCACCGCCGCCACGGGCTGGAGCCCAACCCGCTCTACGCCCACGGCATGGGTCGTGTGGGCTGCATGCCCTGCGTCAACTGCCGCAAGGGCGAGCTTCGATCCATTGCCGAGCGGTTTCCAACACACATCGACCGCATCGAGCGATGGGAGGCCATCGTGGCCGCAGCGAACAAGCGCCGGGCCGCGACGTTTTTTCCCGCCGTGAAAGACCCCATGGACGTGGAGCGGCCCGGCACCTACGCCGGCATCCGCACCGTGGTGCAGTGGAGCCGCACCAGCCGTGGCGGTCGGCAGTACGACATGTTCTTCGATGACCAGGGCGGGGGCGGCTGCCAATCCGATCTGGCGCTTTGCGAGCGCAGCGACCCATAAACGCGACAAGGAGCCTCCGATGAAACACTCATACACCGCCCGGTCGGGATTGGCCTGCCTGTTGTGTTGCAGTGCGTGGCCGGTTCTCGCCCAGTCCCCATTGACCGTGGTGGAGGACCGGGGCGGCGCTTCGGCCCTGCCCTACTACGAAGCATTGAGCCCGCCGCCCAAGCAGCAGGCTTCGCCTTCACCATCCAGCGCGGCCGTGCCCGCCGCACCGGCCCGGCTGTTTTCCGAAGCCGACATGCTGCCGGTGCGTTCGCAGCGCCTGTCGCCGGGCACCGAGCCACGCCGTGTGATCCAGGCGCCAGGGCTCATGCCGATGTTCGTGATCGGCGACGACGACCGCTCGCGGGCCTGGCTGGCCGAACGCGGCGCAGCCCTGCGCGAGATGAATGCGACGGGTCTGGTGGTCAACGTTGAATCGGCGGGGGCCCTGGCCGCTTTGCGTCGGGAGGCCCAAGGTCTGACACTTTCCCCCGCATCCGGGGACGATCTTGCCGGGCGTCTCGGCCTGCGCCACTATCCCGTGCTGATCACCGCGACCGGCATCGAGCAGTGAGTCCGTCGTCATGGCCCAGCCCCATGCGGTCGAAGTCCTGCTCCGGCCCGCGGTGGAGCTCTACACCGTCGTGGTCTGCGCGGGCACCGCGCTGCTGTGCGCGATGGCCCCTTGGGCGCTGGCGCTGAGTCCGCGGCTGGGCGCTGGTTCCGCAATGGCCTTTCTCGCCTTCGGCGCGATCCGCCTGCGCGACGCCCTGGCGATCCTGCGTTACCGCCGCAACATCCGCCGCCTTCCCCGCTACGTCATGACCAGCCGTGCGGTTCCGGTGAGTTCGCAGCGGCTCTTCATCGGCCGGGGGTTTCGCTGGGACCAGCGGCACACCCACCGCCTGATGCAGACCTATAGGCCGGAGTTTCGCCGCTACGTCGAGCCCACGGCCCTGTACCGCCTGGGCCGGCGCGTGGAGGCGCGCCTGGAGTTCGCGCCGTTTCCGCTGTCGGCCATCGGACGCCTGACCGCATGGGATCACCCGCTCAATCCCGCGCGCCCGTTGCCGCCCGTGGGCGGCATGCCGCGCTTGCACGGGATCGAGCCGCAGGAAACCGACGTGACCCTGCCGCTGGGTGAACGGGTCGGCCATTCGCTGGTGCTGGGCACCACGCGGGTCGGCAAGACGCGCCTGGCCGAACTGTTCATCACGCAGGACATCCGCCGGCGCAATGCCCACGGGGATTTCGAGGTCGTCATCGTCTTCGATCCCAAGGGCGATGCCGATCTGCTCAAGCGCATGTATGTCGAGGCCCAACGCGCAGGCCGCGAGGGCGAGTTCTATGTGTTCCATCTCGGCTGGCCCGACATCAGCGCGCGCTACAACGCCGTGGGCCGCTTCGGGCGGATCTCGGAGGTGGCGACCCGCATCGCCGGGCAGTTGTCCGGCGAGGGCAACAGCGCTGCCTTCCGCGAATTCGCCTGGCGGTTCGTCAACATCATCGCGCGTGCGCTGGTGGAACTGGGCCAGCGCCCCGACTACCTGCTGATCCAGCGGCACGTCGTGAACATCGATGCGCTGTTCATCGAGTATGCCCAGCACTACTTCGCCCGGAACGAGCCGAAGGCCTGGGAAATCATCGTCCAGCTCGAAGCGAAGTTGAACGAGAAGAACATCCCGCGCAACATGATCGGTCGGGAAAAACGTGTCGTGGCGCTGGAGCAGTACCTGTCCCAGGTGCGGACCTACGACCCGGTACTCGACGGCCTGCGCAGCGCCGTGCGCTACGACCGCACGTATTTCGACAAGATCGTGGCCAGCCTGCTGCCGCTGCTGGAAAAACTCACCACCGGCAAGATCGCGCAGTTGCTGGCCCCCGACTATTCGGACCTGGCCGACCCGCGGCCGATCTTCGACTGGATGCAGATCATCCGCAAGCGCGCCGTGGTCTATGTGGGCCTGGATGCACTGTCCGATGCGGAGGTCGCCGCCGCCGTCGGCAATTCGATGTTCTCCGACCTGGTGTCGGTCGCAGGGCATCTGTACAAGTTCGGCGTGGACGATGGACTGCCCGGTGCATCCGCGAACGCGAAGATTCCGATCAACGTGCATGCGGACGAGTTCAACGAACTCATGGGCGACGAGTTCATCCCGATGGTCAACAAGGGTGGTGGTGCGGGCATCCAGGTCACCGCCTACACGCAGACGCTCTCCGACATCGAGGCACGCATCGGCAACAGTGCCAAGGCCGGCCAGGTGGTGGGCAACTTCAACAACCTGTTCATGCTGCGGGTGCGCGAGACGGCCACCGCCGAACTGCTCACGAAGCAGTTGCCCAAGGTGGAGGTTTACGCCACGTCCGTCATGAGCGGTGCCACGGACAGCTCAGACATCCATGGCAAGACGGCGTTCACCAGCAACACGCAGGACCGTATCACCACCTCCAGCGTGCCGCTGATCGAGCCGGCGCATGTGGTCGGCCTCCCGAAGGGCCAGGCTTTTGCGTTGCTGGAAGGTGGCAATCTCTGGAAGATCCGCATGCCGTTGCCAGCGCCCGATCCCGACGAAGCGATGCCCAAGGACCTCCAGCAACTGGCCGGATACATGCGCCAGCACTACGTGGAGGCCGGCGACTGGTGGGAACACCAGGGATTTGCAGGATTGCAGGACACGCCCCTGCCCGCCGATCTGCTGGACGGCTTTCGCCACATGGCCGCGGACGAGGCACAAGAGAGCGTGGCGGCACCATGAGCGATCCGGCCGCGACCGCCCGGCGCCAGCAGGACCAGCAGCAAGGATTGGTCGCCCAGATCATCACGCTGCCGTTTCGCTTCGTCGGGGTCCTCTGCGGCTCGCTGCTGCTGTGCATCGCCATCGAATGCGTCGGCATGCACCTGTTCTGGCCGGAAGAAGGCTGGCGGCACGCATCGAACATGCTGAACGACGAACTGGCCCAGTTGTCGGGGCATTTCACGCGCAGCGCGCTGGTGGAGGAACCGGGACGCACGGGCCGATGGCTGGTCGAGCAGGGCTACGAATGGACCTTCGTGCGAAGCGGTCTGGTGGACTGGATGCGCGATGCGTCGGCGCAGGCCAGCGCGCCCAGCCGCGGCAGCCACCGGGATTTCCGCTTCTACATCAGCCAGGTGTATGTCTGGACGGAGCGCTATTTGATTGCCAGCGGTTTCATGCTGCTGGTGTTCATAGTTAGACTGCTCGTCCTGGTGCTCAGCCTGCCGCTCTTTCTGATGGCGGCCTTCGTCGGGCTGGTGGATGGCTTGGTGCGCCGCGATATCCGGCGCTTCGGTGCAGGCCGGGAGTCCGGTTTTGTCTATCACCGGGCGAAGGCTGCGGTGATGCCGCTCGCCGTATGGCCATGGGTGGTCTATCTGGCCTTGCCCGTGAGCGTCAGCCCGCTGCTGATCCTGCTGCCCAGCGCGATGCTGTTGGGATTGGCGGTAAACATCGCGGTGGGCAGCTTCAAGAAATATTTATAGAACCTGCTGGCGGCGTAACGACATCGATTTTTTTGGTGGCAGTTTACGACACGCCAATCAAACGTTCGCCAAGAAGTTCTTATAAGGACTGGTATCAACGGACAAATTCGACGCAGCAGCCACCACTTCCCTGTGATCAATTTTGGCGCGACGCCGATCATATATCTGCGAATTTTTGTCGATTTCTTTCAGCAGCGCTATCATCCTGGTTGCATCAACCTTGCCAAGAATTGGCGCGATGAAGCGCCCAAACCGTTTGTCCGCATCATCATAATTGACGCAAGCGCCATAGTTTTTTATCGCTATTTCGCATGCAGTTTGCAGCACACCTTCGCTTGCTGATTCATCCAGAAGCAGTGCCCAGCTTTGTTCGGTGACATCATCGAATGCATCGGCGGTTTCGGAATGCAATGCGGCAAGATGCGCAGCGAAGCGGGGGTGCTGAAACCAAGACTTGATTCTGAGGTTGATGTCTCCCGCAGCCTGCCCTTGCAGGAGAATATGGGCGGCAGAATTAAGTGATCCGTATAGTGCCTGGTGCTCCGCCAGGAAATGGGTCAACGCTTCGAGCAGTTCTGGATCTGGTCCAACATTGCTGAAATAAATCCGATCGCCGTCCATCGCCGCGCGGAACATGGCGGGATTGCGCTCGTAAATCACACCCAGCGCCACAACATTGATATCGCGATGTGCGTCAGTCTCAACATTCCTGAGCTTGAAGCAGAATTTCCAGAGTGACCGAAACAATTCCAGCTCCACCGCCTCGGGCATGTTCGGGAAGTAACGGGCCTCCAGATAGGACTTCAGCTTGCCGGTTGAAATCAGAAGCGCCTTGTTGATAGCAATATCCGCCACCAAAGCGGGTACTATTTTCTTAGAAAACAACGGCGGTTTGAGAAGCACTGCTTCCAGCGCGGTGCGAATGTTGGCACGCGCCGTCTCCTTGGTCGGCTGAAACAAAAGGTCGCTTCCAGTGAGAACGGGATGCGCCGATAGGTGGCGGAGTTTCTGCAATCCTTGCAACTGAATATGCTCGGCCGCTTCCAGCAACTTGGTACGCGCAACGACCTCATTCAGGAGATAGAGCTCCCACTCCGGATTGGACGGATTATCAAGCTGCTTTTTTTCAACGTCCTTCAGCAGCTTGTCCGCTTGCACATCACCATGCATGTCACGCAAGTTTTGCAATTTATAGACAAGATCGCAGACGACTACCGTCCAAAGCATCACCATGCTGCTGCGATAGCAGCCTGTGGCAAAGCATCGGACAACTTCCTCGAAATTTTTCTGAGATCGTTTTTCGACGATGCGCTCCGCGGCTAAATCAATTGAGAAACTTGGCATTGGTATTCCATATTAAGCACGTTAATCTGGGCGAGGGTTTCGGCTGTAGTACCAGTGGCTTGAGTTTTTGCCAGAGTTTTTTGGCTGATCAAGGCTCGTTTCATGTACACGATGACGCTGCTCAGCCGTGCAAGTTCCCGGTTTTTGTTAGCGACTCTCAGGGAGACACCACCAGCTCAAACTCTGCACGAAGCAGCTACACGCCGTCACCGGACACTAAAACATCGGGCAGTTCAATCGGAACCTCGACGACGCGCAACACCACACTGCGCTGCAGGCGGTTTCGAGCCGAAAAAGCTTCGTACGCAGCGTTGCGGCCTCCGTTACGGCGGTTCCGTGGGAAGGCGATCTCGAGGGCTGGCACGACGAGGTCGAAGTAGTTTGCTCCGTCGATCAGGTTCTGCTGGATAAACGATGATGCGGCATACAAGAGCTGCTCAATCTTCTTCGGTCCGAGGGACTGCAAAGTGAATTTGCACTGTACGAAAATGCGCTCTCCTGGAGCATCGGCGACGAGGTCGATGCCTCGATCCAGGTAGCCCAGTGATGATCGCTGTTCGACCACATAACCTCGGCGCTCGTAGTCGAGGCATGCAAAACGTTCGAAGACGTAGCCAATGCCGCCACGGGCAAGCGCTCTCGATGGAATTAGGGAGATCTGAGAGCCATCCGCGTCGAAGACGGAAATAGACCAATCGGCGTTTATCGACGGCCGCCCTCTTCGAAGTTGAGCGCTTAATCCTGGCTGCATTTCGGGTTGTATGTGGCTTTCGATTTTTCCGCACGGTAGACGACGCCGCAGCCTCTATTTCACGCCATCGGCCGTAGCCTTTGAACGCACGATATCCATTATCTTCTTGACGTCGTCGAGGCTCAGCTTCTCCAGCAATTGCAGTGCGGGAGGCTTCTCCATGTGCTTGCCGTCCAACGTCACGGAAGCGTTGTACGCGATCGCGTCGACTGCCTTTGCGATCAGCACCTGTTGCAATTGCTCCGCGTCGACTTGTAGGTCTTGCAACTGCTTCTTGTAGCTCTCGTATGACGATGCCAGTGCCTCTTTGTGTGCGTATTCCTGTTGCAGTCGCTCGTACTGACTCCGACGCGTGGCCGAGAAGATTGCCACCCAAACCACCGGTACGATGATAGGAAGGCGCGTGAGCATGGTGCGTAACACGTCCTGCCAGTCACGAGCTTGAACAAGCTTGATTTCCAGCGGAATGATGCTGATGGAATCGGAAACGATGAACAGGCCACCAAGAAACAAAAGTCCCAGCGCAGCATAGAAAGCCTGCGTGTACCTTGAGATCGGCTTTTGGAAACTGTCCCTCATGGACTTGTAGGCAGTGGCCAAGCCCGCGCTGGCTGCCCCTGGCAGCAATGAGTCGATCTTGTCAAACATTGCTTGGTGTCTGGTGCGATGCTCTGCTTCAAACTTGGTCAGTTGAGCGATGCGGTCATCCAGTTCCGCTTTTAGGCCTCCCTCACGACGATCATCATCCATGCTCGCCTTTGTACCGAAGATCCGATCATGGAATCCTCCCAGTTCGCTGCATTCGGCTTTGACTCCCTTCAGCATGGAGTCAAGCTGGTCGTGGATGTTGCGAATTTGCTTGTCGGCCGCAGCAATCTGAGCGGATGTCGAATCCGGCCCATGAATGAGCTTGAGGTGCAAGGCGTCGATTTCCTGAAGGCGACTCTGAATTTTCTCAGACAAACGCTCGACGAAGGTCTCCATGGAAACGTTGCCATCGATGCCTTCGAAGAGGTAGGCATCGAACTTTTGAGCCTTCTGCTCCATCGCTTCAATATTGTTCAGCCGCGCCCGGGCATCACCTTCCGCCGCGGCCAGCACAGCTTGAGCGTGCGAGCCTCGTTCCTGAAATGACCGCGTGTAGCTGACCACCTGATCAGAGAATGCCTTGACAGCAACTCCAATGGCTTCCAGTGCTTGCTCTGGCGCCACCATGTACGGTCTTACGTAGGACAGCAGGTTGTCGGCATTCTCGTTAGCGGCCACCAGATGATTTACGCCCCTGCTCGTTGAAAAACTGCGGATCTGGCTAAAGCAAACCTGGGCCTGGCTTTCGCAATTGCTCCACACTGACCGGGGGATCAACTCCAGATCAACATGGCTGATGATCTTGTCGATGAATGCCAAGGCTTTCTTCAAGCGGGCCGCTTCCTCTACGGCTTCCACGACAGTTGTGTCGTCAACCTCCAGCTTTCCAGCCTCAACCATTAGGTCAGCCCACACTTGCTTGAACGGGTGTTGCTCGAACTCGCGCTTCCATCTCGTCATGTCGCCTCCCTCATGGCAGCCAGTCTCGCCGGACTGTTCCACCGAATGCCTGCTCTTGTTCGCTTCCTAAGCCAGGGTAAGCGGCCCGAGCAGGACCATGTTGTTGGAATAGTGATCAAACGGGCAAGGCCCATCGCATTCGGAAAGGGTGGGCTTGGCTTCTGCAGTACAGGCGGCAGTTCGTAGCGTCACGCATGCGCTGTTGATCTCAATGAGAAGGATACTTGATGGACGAAACGCCGCACGGAACCTGTCAGGCTTTATTCGTATGCCGACACAGGTCGATGTCGATGGGCTTGCCCCTTAAGAGTCGCTAACAAAACTGGGAACTCGCACGGCTGAGCAGCGTCATCGTGTATGGCCTTACACAAGCTCGCCTGCTCCATCATCTGCTTGCGGTTCGTCGAGAGGTTTGTTAGCCGCTCTAAGCCCTGGCTTTTAACCATCCCTCAACAAGCACATTTCAAATGCGTCATGCGAGGAGGTAACGGCCCTTTGGAATAGTCGCTCAACAAAGTGGTGGTCCCAAAATTCCGATAGATTGCGGACTTTTTTCCCACCACGCCGCAGCATCCAGCCATTCGCATCAGACGGGATGGCACGATGGATCGAACCCACAGATCGGCGCTGGCATGGCGACCCGCTTTCGCGGCGGTCCTGTTCGCCAGCCTGGTGCCCACGGCACACCAAGCCGCCGCAACCGATGACGCGGCGATCGAGCGCGAGCGCCTCGCCGCTATCGTTCGCCAGTTGGACCTGATCGATCGCCTCGTCGGGCAATCCTCCACCGTCGCGCCCGACGTTCCTGCCCGATACCACTTCGATTACACGCGCCTGAACGCCGATCTGCAGCGGGTGCGTGCCGGCATCCGCGATTACCTCAGCCCGCAGCGCGCCCAGCCGCGCGACCCGGCTGCCCTCTCCGGCGACTACCGCCAGGACGCCGGGCAGGAGCGCGAGCGATGACGGCCCAGCAACTGTCCGCATTCCAGGCCAATGGCGGTTTCGATGCCTCCGCATCCCTCGGGCTGCTGGTCGGGGCCGTGTTCGCCGTCCTGCTGCTGTGGGGCGTGTGGGCATTGCGCACGGCCTATGTCGGTTGGTCGGAGCAACGAATTTCCCAGCGTCAGTTCCTCGGTGTCGCGATGCGTTTCGTCGCGATGTACCTCGTGCTGACTTTCTTCCTTCTCTCTTGACGCAAAGGCAGGACACCATGCATCCGGTCCCCTCCCATCGTTCCCTCCTCCGCTGGCCCGTGCGCCTTTCGGCGCGGGCCAGTATTCCCGCGCTGCTGCTGTCCTCACTCGCGCAGGCCCAGGGGTTGCCCACGCTGGAGGACCCCACCCGCGGCGCGGGCAGCGGCATCATGGAAACCCTGCGCAACTACGCCTACGACATCGTGATGCTGGTGGCGCTGCTCGTCGTCGCCTCCATGTTCATCGGTGTCTGCTACCACGCCTACGGCACCTACGCCGAGATCCACAACGGCCGCAAGACCTGGGGCCAGTTCGGATTGAGCGTGGCGGTCGGTGCGGTGCTTTTGGTGGTCGGCATCTGGCTGCTCACCAAGGCCACCGGGATTCTGTGAGGGCATGGGCATGGCCGAGCACGATGTCCGGCCCGATGGCACGGTCGCATTCCTCCCGCACCGGCTCAACCGCCATCCCGTGGTGGTCCGGGGCCTCACGGCCGACGAGCTGTGGGTCTGCGCCGGAATGTCGGGGGCGGCGGGGTTTGCGATGGGGGTGCCGCTGGCCCTCCTCGCCGCCTCGATCGCCGTCGTGCCCACCGCCATCGTGCTGGCCATCGCGGTCGGCGTGTTCGTCGGCGGCGGTGTCCTGCGTCGTCACAAGCGCGGTCGGCCCGATACCTGGCTGTACCGGCAGATGCAGTGGTGGATCGCACGCCACCAGCCGGCACTGGCCTGGCTGTTCGGGGGAGATGGCCTGGTGGTCCGCTCGGGCTGGTGGTGCACCCGGAGGACCACGACGTGAGCCGGTTCAAGAACGAAATCACGCAGTTGCGCGCACACATCCAGACCCTGCGCCTGGGTGCTGGCGCGCTGCTGCTCATCGCCCTGGTGATGGGCGCGGGCTGGTGGAGCTCGCCGCGCAACCTGACCATCCATGTGCCACCGGACCTCCGGTCGGGCAGCACCCGCAAATGGTGGGAGGTTCCCCCGGAGAGCGTGTACGCGTTCACGTTCTACATCTGGCAGCAGCTCCAGCGTTGGCCGACCAATGGCGACGAGGACTATGCACGCAACATCCGTGCGCTGTCGCCCTACCTCACGCCGGCCTGCCAGGACTTCCTTTTGCACGACTACGAACTGCGCCGCGCGGCGGGCGAGTTGCGCCAGCGCGTGCGCGGTATCTACGAGATTCCGGGGCGCGGCTATGGCAGCGATCCCGCGCTGCGTGTCAGAACCGTGTCCGAACGGGACTGGCTCGTCACGCTGGATGTGACGGCCGACGAGTATTTCGGGGCGGAACAGGTCAAGCGCGCGCTGGTGCGCTACCCGCTCAAGGTCGCGCGCTCGGACATCGATCCCGAACGCAACCCGTTCGGGCTGGCGCTGGATTGCTACAGCACACCGCCACAACGCATCGCTACGCCCGAACCTGCGCCCGCCCCTGGCCGGCCCTCGGGGGTGCTCGGTGGCGCCTTGGGAGAGACACCATGAGACACAACCGTTGGTCCATCGGCCTGCTGCTGACCGCGGCCTATCTGGCCTCCCCGGCGCAGGCGCTGGAAATCCTGCGCTGGGAGCGGCTTCCCCTGGCGGTGCCGCTGCATGTCGATCAGGAGCGTGTCGTCTTCATCGACCGCAATGTCCGCGTGGGCGTGCCGGCATCGCTGGAAGGACGGTTGCGGGTGCAAAGCGCGGGCGGCGCGATCTATCTGCGTGCCAGCGAACCGATCGAACCCACCCGGCTGCAATTGCAGGACGCCGATACCGGCGCGCTCATCCTGCTGGATGTCGCCGCCGAAACGGCCGGGGTTGGCCAGCCGGCCTTGGAGCCGGTCCGCATCGTCGAGGCCGATGCCGCCGCCGTGCGCTACGGCGATGCAAAACCTGCGGCAACCGTCGAGGATGCCACCGAAGGGCCGGGATCATCGCCCCGCACGCCGGAGACGCCGATCCCCGTCGTTCTGACCCGGTACGCCGCGCAGAATCTCTATGCCCCCTTGCGCACCGTCGAGCCCTTGAGCGGCATCACGCGCGTGAACCTCCCGCGCCACCTGGCGCTGGAGACCCTCTTGCCGACCGTCCCGGTGCGGGCACGGGCCCTGGCGGCCTGGCGGCTCGATGACCTGTGGGTCACGGCCGTGCAACTGAGCAATGGCTCCCCGCGCACGTTCAGCCTGGACCCAAGGGACTTGGTGGGCGACTTCGTGACGGCCACCTTTCAGCACGGGACACTGGGGCCTGCCGGCCAGCCGGACGACACCTCGGTCGTCTATCTGGTGACGAAGGGGCATGGCCTTGCGCAATCGCTGCTGCCGGCCATCGGCCGGATCGATGCCGCCGCCAACCTTCCGAAACCGGCCCAGCGCCCGCAGGGAGCCTCCCATGAAAAGTAATGGCCTGCTCAAGTGGTTGATGGTCCCGCTGGCGCTGGTGCTGGTGTTCGCGGGCATCCAGCTGTTCTCCGGCGGCAGCGCGTCGTCGCCCCGCCCGCCCGGCACCCGGCTGACCGCCGAGGAGGCCAAGACCCTGGGCATCGATGCCGATACGCCGCGCGACACCGTGGCGACCCTGGTCGGCCAGGTCAAGCAATTGCGCACCGAACTGCAGGGTGCCCTGGCGGACAACAAGACCCAGCAGGCCGAGAACGAGCGGCTGCGCCAGCGCGAGGGCGCGATCGACCGGCGCATCCAGAGCGCGCTGGACGCCGAGCGCAACCAGTTGCGCACCGACCGCGATCAGGTCGCAGGCGAGCGCCAGCAGGCGCAAGGCCTGCTGCAGGAGGTGCAGCGCCAGATCGAGGGGCTGGCCGGAAAAAGCGGCGATGCCGACCTTCCAGTGGGTCTCGGACTGGAGCCGGATGCCAAGGGCGCGCCCGGCGCGCAAGGCATGCGCTGGATCGAACCCGACGATGCGCGCCGCGACAAAAAGAGCGGCGTGTCCGATCAAAATTTCAGTTTCCCCACCCGGTTCGGGATGGACAAGGCCAACGGGGCGTCCGCCGATCACACCACGGACGTTAGCGGACAGGCGCCAGAAGTCTCCACCGCGAAGCCCGTCTATACCGTGCCGACCAACGCCACCCTGATGGGCTCCATCGCGATGACCGCGTTGATCGGGCGTGTGCCGGTGGATGGCACCGTCAACGACCCCTATCCCTTCAAGGTGCTGATCGGGCCGGACAACCTGACGGCCAACGGCATCGACATTCCCGACGTCGCAGGGGCCGTGGTGAGCGGCACGGCCTCCGGCGATTGGACCCTTTCATGCGTGCGCGGCCAGATCCGCTCGGTCACCTTCGTCTTCGCCGATGGCACCATCCGCACCGTGCCACAGGATCGCGGGCGCGGGTCCGGCAATGGGCAGCAGAACGGCACGGGTGAAGGCAATGGAAATGACAACGGCAATGGGACACGGGAAGGCCTGGGCTGGATCAGCGATCCCTACGGCATCCCCTGCGTCAGCGGCGAACGGCGCAGCAACGCCCAGCAGTATCTGGGGACGCAATCGCTCATCACCGCAGCGGGCGCCGGTGTCGCCTCCTTGATCAAATCCGACAATGGCAGTGTCGCGGTCGTCGCCAACAACAACGGCTCGCTGGGCACGGTCGGCATCTCCGGCAACGAGGCGATGGGCCGCATCCTCGCCGGCGGCGTGCAGGACATGTCGCAGTGGGTGAACAATCTCTATGGCCAGGCCTTCGCCGCCGTCTATGTCCGGCCCGGCGCGAAGGTGGCGGTGCACCTCGAACAACCCCTCACCATCGACTACGACCCGAAGGGCCGCAAGGTCGATCATCGCCTTGGAGGAGCCTTGCATGCGCAGGACCTGGATTAACGGCATGGCGGCGCTGCTCGCGCCCTCGCGCTGGCGGGCTGCTCGACCAGCAAGGAAAAACTCCTTCCCCACGACGACCAGACCATGCTCGACGTCTGGAACGCGGAAACCGGCGGCAGCGCGGGCGCAGGCCGACAGGCCGGGCCGTTGCTCGACGCCCGGCAGTCGCTTCGCCGCCCGCTCACCGAGGCGGACGTGAAGGCAGCGCCCGCGGGCCAGGCGAGCTACACCCGCACGGCGCGCAACGAGATCGATCGGCAGTTCCACCGCCTGCCCAATCCCGACCTGGCGATGTACGTGTTCTCCCATCTGGCGGGCACCGATCCCGTGCCGATTCCGGGCTACACCACCGTGTTCCCGCTGTACCAGCGGGTGCAGTACGCGATGCCCGGAGAACGGACCGAGGACTATTGATGCGCTGGCCCTTCCAGCGCCACCGCAACGCCACACCCGACGCTGGCGCGGACGCGCCGCCGCCCGATGCCTGGGAGCGCCACGTCGCTGCGTTGGCGGCGCAGGGCATCGCCGAGCCGGGCAAGCCGCGCGGCCGGGCAACGCGCCCTGCGACGGTCGCCGACGAGCAGGCGCTCTACGACGTGACCCCATCGTTTGCCGCCATGCTGCCCTGGGCCGAGTACCTGCCCGACTCCCGATGCATGCTGCTGGAGGATGGCACCTCGGTGGCCGCGTTCTTCGAGCTGCAGCCGATCGGCACGGAAGGCCGCGAGGCCGACTGGCTGATGCAGGCGCGCGATGCCGTGGAAAACGCGCTTCAGGACAGTTTCGATGAACTCGACGAATCGCCGTGGGTGGTGCAGTTCTACGTGCAGGACGAGGCGGACTGGAACCACTACCTGCAGACCTTGGAGAACTACGTGCAGCCGCGTGCGCAGGGAACCGCGTTCAGCGCGTTCTACCTGCGGTTCCTGGCCCATCATCTGCGGGCGGTGGCCAAGCCGGGGGGCTTGTTCGAGGACCACACGGTCACGCGCCTGCCCTGGCGCGGGCAGACCCGCCGCGTGCGTCTCGTCGCCTATCGGCGTGTCCACCAGACCGCGGCCCGCAGGGGTCAGTCACCGGAGCAGGCGCTGAACGTGATCTGCGAGCGATTGGTCGGTGGCCTGTCCAATGCCGGCGTGCAATCGCGCCGCCTGGCCGCTGCGGACATCCATGCATGGCTGCTGCGCTGGTTCAACCCTTGCCCGCCCATGCTGGGGCCGAGCGCCGAGGACCGCGAGCGCTTTTACCGCTTGGCGGCCTATCCCGAATCCACCGATCCCGGCGAGATCGAAATGGCGAGCGGCACGGATTTCGCGCAACGCCTCTTCTTCGGCCAGCCGCGATCGGATGCCGACAACGGTCTTTGGTATTTCGACGCAATGCCGCACCGGACCATCGTGCTGGACCGGCTTCGCCTGCCGCCCGCGACGGGCCACGTCACCGGGGAGACCCGCAAGGGCGGCGATGCCATCAACGCGCTGATGGACCAGATGCCTGAGGACACCGTGATGTGCCTGACGTTGGTCGTGACGCCGCAGGACATTCTGGAATCCCATCTCAACCAGATCGCCCGCAAGGCGGTCGGCGAGACGCTCGCGTCGGAGCAGACGCTCAAGGACGTGCGGCAGGCGCGCGGCCTGATCGGCAGCTCGCACAAGCTCTACCGGGCCTCCATGGCGTTTTACCTTCGGGGACGCGATGTGGCCGAACTCGACGCGCGCGGGGTGCACCTGGGCAACGTGCTGCTCAACGCGGGCCTGCAGCCGGTGCGCGAAGAGGACGAGGTGGCACCGCTCAACAGCTATCTGCGCTGGCTGCCGTGCGTCTATGACCCGGCCAAGGATCAGCGCCAGTGGTACACGCAGCTGATGTTCGCACAGCACGCGGCGAACCTGGCACCCGTGTGGGGCCGCAGCCAAGGGACGGGCCACCCCGGCATCACCTTCTTCAATCGTGGCGGCGGGACCGTGACGTTCGATCCGTTGAATCGCCTGGATCGGCAGATGAACGCGCACCTGTTCCTGTTCGGCCCGACCGGCTCGGGCAAGAGCGCCACGCTGAACAACATTCTCAACCAGGTCACCGCGATCTACCGGCCACGGCTGTTCATCGTGGAAGCGGGCAACAGCTTCGGCCTGTTCGGCGACTTTGCCAAGCGGCTCGGGTTGACGGTGCATCGCGTCAAGCTGTCTCCGGGCTCGGGCGTGAGCCTGGCTCCGTTTGCCGATGCCTGGCGCCTGGTCGATACGCCCAGCCAGGTGCAGACCCTGGACGCCGATGCACTGGACGAGGACAGGGAAGAACGGGGCCATGCCTCGGATCACGACGAACAACGCGACGTCCTGGGCGAACTGGAGATCACCGCCCGCCTGATGATCACGGGGGGCGAGGACAAGGAGGAGGCCCGCATGACGCGCGCCGACCGCAGCCTGATCCGCCAATGCATTCTGGATGCGGCGCAGCGCTGTACCAGTGAGCGGCGCACCGTTTTGACGCGCGACGTGCGCGATGCGCTGCGCGAGCGCAGCCGTGACAGCACCTTGCCGGAAAGCCGACGCTCGCGATTGCTGGAGATGGCCGATGCCATGGACATGTTCTGCCAGGGCGTGGATGGCGAAATGTTCGACCGGCCAGGCACGCCGTGGCCCGAGGCCGACATCACCATCGTGGACCTCGCCACCTTCGCCCGCGAAGGCTACAACGCTCAGCTGTCGATCGCCTACATCTCGCTCATCAACACGGTGAACAACATTGCCGAGCGCGACCAGTTCCTGGGTCGGCCGATCATCAACGTGACCGACGAGGGGCACGCCATCACAAAGAACCCGCTGCTGGCACCCTATGTGGTGAAGATCACCAAGATGTGGCGCAAGCTCGGCGCCTGGTACTGGCTGGCGACGCAAAACCTGGACGATTTGCCCAAGGCGGCGGAACCAATGCTCAACATGATCGAGTGGTGGATCTGCCTGTCCATGCCGCCCGACGAGGTGGAGAAGATCGCACGGTTTCGGGAGTTGAACGCCTCCCAGAAGGCCCTGATGCTGTCGGCGCGCAAGGAGGCGGGCAAGTTCACCGAGGGCGTGATCCTGTCCAAATCGATGGAACTGCTGTTCCGTGCCGTGCCGCCCAGCCTGTACCTTGCCTTGGCGATGACCGAGCCGGAGGAAAAAGCCGAACGCTTCCAACTGATGCAGGAGTTCGGTATCAGCGAACTGGAGGCCGCCTTCAAAGTGGCTGAGAAGATCGACCGCGCGCGCGGAATCGAGCCCTTGGCGTTCGATGCGCTGGACTGAAACTGGCGGATGGCAGAGCCCATGCAGCGCCCCGACAAGGCGCACCGCCGCACTCAACGTCCCGCCCGATCGACCACCGACATCGGGTCAATTGTGGCAATACGTATCAAACTGGCGGAATAGTTACGCTTAGACGCATTTAGACAGGTCTGGTGCAAGGGAGAAATGGCTCGATATTCCATCTGACGGGATATGATCGCCGCCGTTTCAACGCCACCAGGCCCCATTGCGGGTCCGCATACCAATGACCCGCCGCGTCACGATCCAAACGCCCCTGGGAGAGCAACTGCAGTTCCGGCAGTTGCAGGGCAAGGAAGCCATCAGCCAACTGTTCTGTCTTGACCTGGACCTGCTCAGCGACAGCAAAAGCATCGACCCGAAGGCGCTGCTGGGCAAGAACGCCACGGTCGTGGTGGAAACGCAAGGTGGCGGCCGGCGCTACCTGGACGGCATCGTCACCCGCTTCGGGATGCAAGGGGAGGACCACCGCTCGTACTCCTACCGGCTGCGCCTGCAGCCCTGGCTGTGGCTGGCGACCCGCAAGACCGATTTCAAAATATTCCAGAACAAGACCGTCCCGGAGATCGTCGAAGAGGTCTTGGGGAAATACGGCTACCCCCTGCAAAAGAAGCTCACCCGCAGCTACCGCAGCTGGGACTATTGCGTGCAATACGGCGAGAGCGATTGCGACTTCGTGTCCCGGCTGCTGGAGCATGAAGGGGCGTACTACTACTTCGAGCATGCCGCCGGCCAGCACACGCTGATCCTGGCCGACGACATCGTCGCCTCGCACAGCCCGCTGCCGGGGGCGGCGGTCATCCCGTTTTATCCCCCTGAGAAGGCCGCGGTCGCCGACAAGGAAAACATCCACGCCTGGGAACTGCACCAGGCCATCCACTCCGGGCGTCACTACAACGACGACTACGACTTCCAGAAACCCCGTGCCGACCTGTCCAACATGCGCCAGACCCCGCCGGGCCACGCGCACGACGCCCACGAAGTCTACGAATGGCCGGGCGGCTACACCCAGTTCGGCGACGGCGAGGCCTATGCCCGCGTGCGCCTGCAATCGAGCCTCACCGGCCAAAGCACCGTCAAAGGCCAGTCGCGTCACCGGGCGCTCGCCCCTGGCTACACCTTCACGCTGGAGAACTACCCGCGGGAAGACCAGAACCAGCAGTACCTGCTGACGGGCATCGAATACCACTTCAAGGAAAACCCCCAGGTCAGCGCCGCCGCGCCTGGTCCCAAGGGCACACCGCAGGAAGAAGGCTCGTTCCAGAAGTTCACCTTGCAGGCCCAGCCTACCAGCCTGCCGTACACCCCCGCGCGCACCACCCCCAAACCCAGGACCACCGGCCCGCAGACCGCCGTGGTCGTTGGCCCGCCCGGCGAAGAGATCTGGCCCGACCAGTACGGCCGAGTGAAGGTGCAATTCCACTGGGATCGCATCGGCGCGATGAACGAGAACTCCAGTTGCTGGGTGCGGGTGTCCAGCAGTTGGGCGGGCTCGGGCTTCGGGGCCGTCTTCATTCCGCGGATCAACCAAGAAGTCATCGTAGATTTTTTGAATGGTGATCCGGACTACCCGATCATCACCGGCTGCGTGTACAACGCCGACAACATGCCGCCGTGGGCGCTGCCGGGCAACGCCACGCAATCGGGCATCAAGACCAAGTCGAGCAAGGGCGGAGCCTTCGGAGCGGGCATGAAAGATGGAGCGGGCGATGCCAACGCCATCCGCTTCGAGGACAAGGCCGGGGCCGAGCAGCTGTGGCTGCATGCGCAGAAGGACCAGTTGGTGGAGGTCGAGAACGATGAGACCCATTGGGTGGGTCGGGATCGGCAAAAAACCATCGACCGGGACGAGACCAACGTCATCCACCGCGACCGGACGGAAACGGTGGACCGCAATGAGGACATCACGGTCCACAACAACCGCACCGAGCGGGTGGACCACGACGAGAAGATCAGCATCGGGGACAACCGCCGCGAGGACGTCGGTATTGACGAGACGGTGAGCATCGGCAAGAACCGGACAAAAACCATCGGTCGCAATGAGAAGGACAAGATCGGCAACAACTGGTCGATCAAGGTCGGCAAGTTCAAGACCGAAACCATCGGAATCGCCTCCATGCAGAACGTGGGCATCGGCCGCATGGAAAACGTGGGCGTGGTCTATAACCTCAATGTCGGCGCGATCATGGCCACCATCGTGGGCAAGAACCAAAGCACCACGGTGGGCAGCGACCAGGACGTCAAGGTGGGCACCAACCAGACCACGGTGGTCGGCACCAAGTACAGCCTCAACGTAGGGGGTGGCGGCGGAGATGCCAGTGGGGGCGGGGGCGCGGGCCTGACCAAGAACGTGACCGCACCGTCCTCCTCGGGCGGTGGAGAAGGTGGCGGTGGTGGCGGCTCCAGCATCACCATGGATGCGGAGACGATCACGCTGAAAGTCGGTGCCAGTTCGATCACCCTCCAGGCCGACGGCACCATCACCGCCAACGGCAGCAGCATCCGCCTCATCGGCTCCAGCGACGTGACCACCCTTTCCGGGGGCATCCATGAAAACTGATCCCCGCATGCTCCGAAATGCCTCATCCTTGGTCGCCTCGCCCACCGATTCCGCATTGTCCTTCCTGCCAGCGCAAGTCCTGCGACAGGAGACAGATGGGACCGTGACCCTGCAGTACCGAGGGCAGGAACATCGTGCGGCACTGGCATCCCAGATGCCAGGGGTGATCGAAGGCCAGTACGTACTGGCGGCCCTGCCTGCGGACCTTCAATCGGCGGTGCCGGGGGACACCCCCTTGCCAGCGCTGATCGTCGCGGCCTGGCCCTGCCCTGGCGCGCCCGCCGCTGCGCCCTGGCAATTCGACCGGGCAACCGGGGCGCTGTCGCTGGAAGTGACCCAGCTCGAGTTGAGCGCGGTCAGCAGCGTGCTGCTGCGCTGCGCCGATGCGCGCATGCAGTTCTCGCAGGATGGATCGGTCGAAATCCGGGGCCACCAGATCACATCGGCGGCGGTCGAAACCCATCGCGTCGAAGGCGGCTCCATCGAGTTGAACTGACCTTTCTGCGCCGCGCCGTGGCCGCCACTGCGTTCGCGGTGCGAGGCAGACCGTCATCGCGTGGCAGGACCGCTACCGCCCTTCCTTTCCGGCCCATGATTTCTCGCATTCGACCTTCCACACCGCCGCCATTGCCCGGCATGCTGACCCGGCAGATGGGGATCGCCGTCCGAGCCTACGGCCGGCGCTCGGGCATGTTGCGCGGTGGGCATACGTTGCGCGCCCTGAAGGCCGTCGATCAGCGCCTGGACGCGCTCATCGCCGTCGGCCGCTACTACGGCACCGCCTGCCTGGACCCGGCGGCGATTCTCGACGGCAAGGCCCAGCCCGAGGAAATCGCAGGTGCCGCGTTCGTGCGCGTTGCGCTGGCAGAGCAGCACCAAACCGATGTGGCGACGCGCCTGGACCTCATCGCCCGCCTGCATGCAGCGCAACCCGTCTGCGTTCGGGATGCCCTGTGGTTCTATGCCGCACAGGATACCTGCGGCCACCTTCTGGCGTCGGACGACGCCCAGCTGCTGGCCTGCGGCGTGGAACTGGCGGGGCGGCTCGCATTGCCGGAGCACATTGCCGCGGTCCATGCGGCAGCGGTGCGCGGAGCGGACCAGGACGCCTGCCTTCTGGCCTGCGCGCGCATGGGGCAGGTGCCGCCCCGAGCCGAAGAGCGCTGGATAGCCGTGCTGCAGGGCCAGGACCTCGCCCGGCAGATCACCACGCTGCAGGCCTTGGGCGTGATGGGCGGGCACCGGCTGCAGCCTGAGCTGCGGCACTACATCGACCGGATCACCGCCGCAGACGGCCCCACCGAGCAATCGCACCCCGTGGGCTGGGCCGCCGCGGCCGACGCAGCGCTGGCGCTGTGGGCCGCGCGCGAACCCGAAGCGGCGCTGGGTGCCGTCCTGCAAGGGCTCCGGGTGCCCAACGACACGGCGCTGCGGGTCGCGGCCCTTGCGGGACGCATCGAAGGGCTGCTGCCGGTACTCGATTTCATCGAACGGCAGGAGCGGCCCGTGGAGCCGGGCGAGCGCGACGTGCTTCGGCTGGTGTTCGGCCACGTACCGGGCGAGCTGGTGAACTCCCAGGGCACCTCCGACGAGCGCCAACGCGCCTTGCGCGCCCTCGCCTGCAAAGTGTTCGCGGCCAACGGCTGCACGGGGCTGGAGCCGGACCAAATCACCCACTGGACAGATCCTGCACTCAAGGATCGCCTGTGGGCGCTCGATGCCATCCGCATCCGCTCGGGCCAGCCGATCACGCAGACCCATCGCCTGACGCAAGCCTTCGACGTCGGGCATGCGCTGCGCAGCTGGCTCTACGTGGAGCATGCGGCGACCACCCACCGTCCGTTTACGCTGTCCCACGAAGACCTCGCCGCCCGGCAGATGGCCGCGGTGGAGACCGTGCAGTTGGTGGCCAGCCTGCAAGCCGATCCGCCACCACCATGACTTGCCCGATCCTCAACCACACGCCGTTTCGCACTGAAGTCTTTCCGCACCAGGACGCCGAACGGCGCAACGCAGCTTTGCTGATCGTCAAGGGAACGTGGCAACTGGCTGAGGCAGCGGGCCTGCCGCCCCAACTTGCCGCAGCAAGGGACCAGGCCTCCATCTCCCGCGAGGGCGTGCGCCAGACGCTCGGCAGCCTCCCCCTGGAAGCCACCCAGGCTGCTGCCATCGCAGCACGCCGGCATGAACTCTGGACCTGCCTGGAGACCGAGTACGTGCCGCCCAAGCCCTGCTTTGACCTGATCGTGAACGGCTGGGCCGTTGCGCCGGACGGCTGCCCGCGACCATGGATCGATGCCGCAGTGGACTACCTCGGCACCAGTGGATCGCGGCGCCTGATCGAACTGCGCGCGTTCGCTCCACGCACCTGGCTGCCCGAACTTGGATTGATCGGCAGGCTGCGGGCCTCGAACGACGCCACCGCATCGCGCATCCCGCTCCTGCGCCCCTTTGCCTTCGGCGGGCAGGAGAAAGACCCACAAACCGGCCAGGTGCATGCCTTCGAGCCCAACCCGGAGGGCATGGGCTACTACCGCAGCGCCGCAGCCGCCAAAGGCGCATCGCTGCCGTGGATAGAACCGCTGAACCGCGCCATCACCGCCTGGGACGACACCCTCGAACCCATCGCCCTCGGCCATGTGCCGCCCCACCACGTCCCGCGCCGCAACTTGCAGGGCACCTTCGGCGACACTTGGGCATCGACCCGCGCGCCCGAACTGCCCGAGGACTTCGACCCGCGCCAGCACAACGCTGCGCCCGATGCGCTGCAACTGCGCGAAAGCCCCCGCCCGGGCCATTGCCTGGCCCTGCACGGCATGTCGGAAGAGGGTCCGCTGTATTTCAAGTGGCCGCAACTGGCCCTGACCGTGCAGGCAGAGACCGCAGGCGGCACGCTGCTCCCGCCCCAGGAACTGCTTTGGGACACGCTGCTGGTGGACACCGCAACGCAGCGCGCCTCGCTGCTTTGGCGCGCCGTGATCGTGCCGCCCGCACTGGAGCGGATCGGCGTGATGCACGTCGTGGCACATGCCCGCACACCCAGCGCCCAATCCCCCTTTCCCTGATCCATCGAGATGCCACCACTTTCGACCGCACCCGCCGCACCAGGCGTTTGGCACATCGCACACGCTGGAGCCGTCACCTCGGCCGGCACCAGTGCCTGGCAGTCCGCCGCGTCCTGGGTGGGCCTGCAAAAACGGTTCCGGAAAGCAGCGCACCCCGGCGTCGGCCCGCATGCCATCACGACCGCACCGTGCCCGGAGATCACATCGGGCACAGCGGGTGCTTCCCGCCTCGCCCGGCTGCTCGGTGCCGCCTTGGCCGATGTGGTGTCTTCGATGGCACAGCCGGGACACGATGCGGAGTGGGCCGCTCCCGCCCGCATGGCGCTCGCCTTGCCCGAGCGCATGAGCGACGGCGAAAGCACCAACCTCTGGCAACAGGCCCTGGCCGAATTCGGGCGCTGGGCCGGCCCTGCGGCCAGCGCAACGCTCGGTGCCGTGCCGTGCCGCTTCGTTCGCGGCGGGCACACGGCAGGTTTTGCCGCACTGCAGGCCCTCGGCCCTTGCGATCCGGCATGCGGCACGGCGCTGCTGATGGCCGTGGACAGCCTGCTCGATACCGCGACCCTGCAAGCGGCCTATGCCCGCAGTGCGTTGCTCACGGACCGCCATGCCGACGGCTGCATCGCCAGCGAAGCCGCCGCTGCCCTCTGGCTGCAGGCCGCTCCGGACACGCGGGACGCCAACGGGCGCGGGCTGGTGCTGCACCCGCCCGCGCTGGCAACGAATGCCACCGCGCACCGACTTCCCCAGCAGGCCCCGGAGCCCGAGGCGCTGCAACACGCCCTGCGCTCTGCCCTGGCCCATGCGCGCTGGCAAGCAGACAACGTGGGCTACACCGTCTCGGATTTCGATGGGTCCACCTGGCGCGCGATGGCGCAGATCCCCACCCGGGCCCGGATGGGGCCAGGGTGGGACCCCATCGACTGGGAGCCCGCAGCCGTGATCGGCCAGGTCGGTGCCGCTACGGGCCCGGTGCATTGGGCCCTTGCCGCACAGCGCCTGCGCCACGATGCGCGACCGCCCAACTCCATCCTGTCGTGGGCGCTGGACGAGGGCACCGCAGCAGCGGCCGTGGCACTGGAACGCACCATTGGTACTGCGGCGACCCCACACCGTCGTACCCCGGCGCACGGACATGACACGGGCGCGGTGGCAACGACCTATTCCGCGCGCTTTCTCCAGAACGAAAAAAACGGCTGACGGCCAAGGGAGGTAAACACCATGGGCACGCACATATTCAGCGGGGGCGAAGGCGCGATCACGCAGGTGGCCGACGGCTGGACGTTCGATCCTTGGACCTACGTCAAGCTCAAGCCCAGCGGCAAGCAGGGCACCGCCTGGCACCGCAACAACAGCAAGGCCATCCAGATCCCGCTGGGCACCATCCATGAACACGGCACCGACATGTCTAACCGCTACGGCGCCATGGACCAGGGCCAGCACGATCCCGCCAGCACCATCGTGGGCTGGTTCACCAATGTCCGTGACCGGGTGAACGAGCACGTCACCTACGTCAAATCCGTGGTGCACGAAGGCGGCGAGATGGTGGTCAACGGCGTGATCACCCTCACCAATTCCATCCTGAGCCAGCTGGCGCCCGAGACCCAGCAATTGATTCACAACACCACCGACGTGCTGGGCGGCATGACCGCGGCTCACTTCACGGACGCCGCCAAGGAGGAGATCGAACAGGCCATGGAGTTGCTGCAGGACCCGTCCACCTACACCGGACTGGCCCTGTCGATGGCGGCGTCCGCGGCCCAGGGCATTCCCGTGATCGGGCAGGTGATGGGGGGCGCCGTGGTGGCTGACCGGGCGCTCGCGATGGGCGAGGCGGGCGTCGCCGCCGCGCAGGAACTCAAGGCCATGATGGACACCTGGAGTTCCCATATGACCGAGCCGCAGAAGGAGGCGGCGCGCAAGCAGTTTGCCAAATGGCTGCTGCACGGGGGCCTCGCGCTGCTGGCCGCCCTGGCGGGCAAGAAGTTCAAGACCAGCACCAAGAGCCAGGGCAAGAACGACACGCACGAGACCAAGGAACACAGCAACCGCCAGGATCCCAACGGCAAGGGCGGGTGCGAGTTGTGCGCCATCGGCGGGCCGGTCATCCTCTCCAGCGGCCAAAAACTCATGGACGAGACCGACTTCACCCTGCCCGGCCCTTCCCCTGAGCTCGCCCTGGTCTGGCGCCGCCGCTACCGCTCGGGGCTCGCCGAGGACGGCCCCTGGGGCCGCGGCTGGAGCCATCCGATGGCGCAGGAGCTGCGCCTGTCGGCCGACGGCATGGTGCTGCTCGACGAGGCGGGCCGCCATGTGCCGTTGCCCCACGTCGCCCTGGGCGGCGAATGGTTCGACCCGTATGAGAAGTTCACCGTGCGCCACCCGGAGGACGGCCTGTGGGTGATCGCGCACAAGGGCGGACTGGAGCACCACTACCGCCAGCAGGCGCCCGAGCAGTGGCGCTTGCCCCTGGCACGCTTGCAGGATGCGAACGGCAATGCCGTGGCGCTGCACTGGGTGGCGGGTGACGCCGATGCAGGCACGGGCGAGGTGCTGACCTGGAGCGCACGGCAGGCCCGCGAACAGGCCATGGCCGATGGCGCTGCGAGCGCAGGGAGTTTCTCTTCGCCCTTCGCCTCCCCCTTCGCACGACCGCGCCTCGTCGGCCTGTCCGATTCCGCAGGACGGCAGTTGCGCCTGACCTGGACCCCGGCCACCGGGGCACCGTCACCCGACGATCCCCTGCGCGGTGCGCGCCTGTCCACGGTGGAGTTGCGGGTGCCGGGCCACACCGGCAGCCAGTTGCTGGCGTCCTACGACTACGACGCGCAGGGCCAGTTGGTCGCCACGCAGCACGGCACCCAGCCGTACCGCCAGTACGCCTGGCGCTCGGGCGTACTGGTGGGCTACCGCAAGGCCAGCGGCCACCGCTACTTCGCCCAGTACGACGCGGAAGGCCCGCACGGCCGCGTGCTGCGTTCATGGTGCGCCGATGCCCCCATCCCCGGCCAGGACGACGACCGCTTCACGTATCTGCCCCACGAGCGCATCACCCGCCACACCGACGGGCTGGGCCGCGTGACGGCGTACCACTGGGATGCGCGCTTCAACATCGTGGCCACCGTCACCGCCGAGGGCACGCCCGAGGAGTTGCGCGAGGCAACGCCGTTCGATGCCACCGGCACCCCACGGGGCAGCATCGACCCGCTGGGCCGGCGCACCACGCTGCGCCATGACGCACGCGGCAACGTGGTGCAACTCGTCAATGCGCTGGGGCAGTCCACGGCGCTGGAATACGACGCGATGGACCGGGTGACCACGCTGCGCGATGCCATGGGCTTCGAGTGGCGGCGTGCCTACGACGCGCAGGGCAATCTGGTGCGGATGACCGACCCGCTAGGGCAGACCACGGCCTACCAGTACGACGGCCTGGGCCGGCCGGTCGAGGTGACCGACGCCCAGGGCGGCACCAAGCAATTGCGCTGGGACGAGGCGGGCAATCTGGTGGCCTATACCGATTGCTCGGGCCGCACGACACGCTTCGGCTACGAGGCGCGGGGCCTGCCGGTGCTGCGCACGGACGCGCTGGGGCACAGCACCTACTACCAGTACGACAGCGCGGGGCGGCTGGTGCGCGTGGTGGAGCCGGTGGCCGCTCAGGCGGCAGCGCCCGGCACGGGCGTGGGGGCCGCCCCCGTGACCGCGATCCACCGATACGAGTGGAACGGCGAAGGCCATCTGCTGGCCTATGCCGATCCGCTGGGGGCCATCACCCGCTACACCTACGACGGCGTAGGCCGTCCCCTGACCCGCACCGACGCGGCCGGCCGCACCCTTGCCTACCACTACGACCGCGCGGGTCGCCTGATCGCCCTGGATAACGAGAACCGCGCGCAGACCACCTTCCGCTACAACCTGCGCGACCAGCTCACCGACGAGATCGGATTCGACGGTCGCTGGCAGCGCTACGTGTACAACGCGGCGAGCGAACTCACCCATCTGATCGAGGCGGGCGGAACCGATGCCGGGCCGGGCAAGGTCACGCACTTCGAGCGCGATGCGCTGGGCCGCCTGCTGGCCAAGCGATCAGCGGGCTCGGATGGCACAGCAGCGGTCGATGAAACGATCTATCGCTACGACGCGCTGGGGCGACTCACGCAGGCGAACAATGGCGCGGCCCACCTGGCCTTCGCCTACGACCCCGTGGGACAACTCCTGAGCGAGACGCAGACGCTCATCGGCCAGGGCGGTCCCGGTCTGCCAGCGCGACCGGGCCGCGCCCCAACCATTGGCCGTCAGGACATGCAGCGCAGCTTGCGCCACCAGTACGACCCGCTGGGCAACCGCACGCAGACGCTGCTGCCCGATGGGCGCACGCTGAACTGGCTGTTCTATGGCTCCGGCCATCTGCACCAGATCAACATCGCGCTGCCCGGACAGGAAGGCGCGCACCAGGTCATCGCCGACATGGAGCGCGACTCGCTGCACCGCGAAGTGGAACGCAGCCAGGGGGCGGTCTCCAGCCAATACGAGTACGACCCGGCCGGGCGGCTGGTGCACCACCGGGCCGGTTACCGACCCAGCGGCAACGTGCAAAACAGCCGGGCGAGGACGGTGCTGGAGCGGGTCTATGCCTACGATCTCTCGGGCCAGCTGGTGGCGCGGGGCGACACGCTGCGCGGGCGACAGGACTTCCGCTACGACCCCACGGGCCGCATCCTGGCCGCCCTGCCGGGGGCCGGCAGCCACCAGCCGCGGGAGCTATTCGCCTTCGATCCGGCGGGCAATCTGCTGGATGGCAATGAGGCGCAGGTGGGGCGGCACCATGCCGCCGATGGCCGCGGGGGCCTGGGCGTGGTGGGGGACAACCGCCTGCGCTTCTACCAGGACCTGCACTTCGAGTACGACGTGCACGGCAATGTGACGAAGCGCACGCGGGGTAATCAAAAAGCGGGGCACCATGAGGTGGTCCAGCTGCGCTGGAATGCCGATCACCAACTGGTGGAGGCCAGCACCACGCGCCATGGGGTCACTCAGACCACGCGATATGCCTATGACGCCCTGGGGCGGCGCGTCACCAAGGCGGACGCCTTCGGCACCACGCACTTCCTGTGGGACGGCGATCAGTTGGTGCACAGCCAGCGGGGAGGCAAGGAGGCGCTGTTCGTGTACGAGCCATCCAGCTTCGTGCCGCTGGCGACGGTGCAAGGGACGCAGGACGACCGCCAGACCTACTGGTATCAGTGCGACCAGATCGGCGCGCCGCTGGAGTTGACGGATGCGCAGGGGCAAATCGCCTGGGCGGCGGATTACAAGGTCTGGGGAGAGGCCACATTGCGGCCCGTGGCAAGGACGGGGACCGATGACGGCCCCACCCGCCGCCGCATGGGGAATGGGCCGGGGGTGGATTGGAGCGACGGTGCCAGCGCCCGTTCGTCCGCTCCGCCGCCCATCGAGCAACCCTTCCGTTTCCAGGGCCAGCAGTTCGATGAGGAAACCGGGCTGCATTACAACCGTTTCCGGTATTACGATCCGGCTGTGGGCAGGTTTGTGAGCCAAGATCCGATTGGGTTGCAAGGCGGTAGCCATCTGTCAATTTACGCACCCAATCCAATTAGTTGGCTTGATCCTTTGGGACTCTTCGGGAAAAATGCGTTAGCCAACTACAAACATAACCCCGATGGAACGTTGAAAAGTGCAACCGCAAAAATAAGACCAGAAGACTTAGGAACCGGATCAGCAACCAATGCATCATCCCGGGCTAGAGCACGTGCATTTGGCTGCCCAAATGACGACGCAGGCCACGCAATTGGTAATCAACTCGGTGGTGATGGGGGCGTTAACGGGGTTTTTCCTCAAACCCCGGGAATAAATCGAGGTCAGTTCCGTGATTTTGAGGGATTTCTGGCCGATTCAGTAAGGGGAGGCGACAATGTAATTGTTAGAGTTGTTCCGCAATACAATAACGGATCGACTAGGCCAGACTCGATACTATATCAAGCAAGAATCAATGGCAAAACCATGGCGCAAGTGTTCAAAAACCCGTGTTGCTGCAAATAGTGGAGCATATTAATGACACCTGAACAAACCATAAATGCATACCTATCCGAACTTCTTAAGTGGGAGACTGAGCATTATTCAAAAATCAGAACAACGGAATATCGGAATAATTTGGAAAATGAACAATTGCTGGAGGATGGAAGAGCAAGGGGAGTTCTTGAGGGAATAATAAATTGCTTTCTTACAAAAAAGGCAATCCTTGCTCTAGGACAGTCGGCATTGATCACTATGAGAGTTGGGCATCCACCTGTTTATGATCAGTCCATAATTGACACAAAAGAGGAAGGGCGTAAATCTTATGTAATTTGCAAGTCAAATAACGGAGCGCTGCTGGGCTCTGTCATTCGATATACTCTTCTGCAAGAAGGATCATCATGGAAAATAGATCAAATACACGCTAGCCGAGATCAGATCACTTGGAGAAAAAATAACTCTATATAGCGCGACCAAGATAGAAGAGATGCTCAACGGAAGCGCTGCTGTGTTGGTCGGTATCGAGCATGCCAGCCCCGTCCCGCCATCCACCTTGCGCTTCGCCCTTGTCAGCCCAGCAGCCATCCGCTATGCATTCAATAGCAACCGAGCCAATCAGCACTAGGGCATCTGGCAACTTTCATCCTTTTCCTTGGTGTGCGTGATTCCATCAATCCGCCTTCGCTCCTGAATCGATAGCATCCAAGACATATTCCACTTGGGCAGCGGCTCTAAAACACCCTCACCCGCCTTCCCACTCTTTTCTTCCCTCCTTCCGCTTTTTCCCCTTTTCCTTTCCAGTCCATGGGCACGCACACCTTCAGCGGCGGCGAAGGCGCGACCACGCAGGTGGCCAGCTGCTGCCCGATGGGCGCACGCTGAACTGGCTGTTCTATGGCTCCGGCCATCTGCACCAGATCAACATCGCGCTGCCCGGACAGGAAGGCGCGCACCAGGTCATCGCCGACATGGAGCGCGACTCGCTGCACCGCGAAGTGGAACGCAGCCAGGGGGCGGTCTCCAGCCAATACGAGTACGACCCTGCGGGACGGCTGGTGCACCACCGGGCCGGTTACCGACCCAGCGGCAACGTGCAAAACAGCCGGGCGGGGACGGTGCTGGAGCGGGTCTATGCCTACGATCTCTCGGGCCAGCTGGTGGCGCGGGGCGACACGCTGCGCGGGCGACAGGACTTCCGCTACGACCCCACGGGCCGCATCCTGGCCGCCCTGCCGGGTGCCGGCAGCCACCAGCCGCGCGAGCTGTTCGCCTTCGATCCAGCGGGCAATCTGCTGGATGGCAGTGAGGCGCAGGTGGGGCGGCACCATGCCGCCGATGGCCGCGGGGGCCTGGGCGTGGTGGGGGACAACCGGCTGCGCTTCTACCAGGACCTGCACTTCGAGTACGACGTGCATGGCAATGTCATCAAGCGCACGCGGGGCAACCAGAAGGCGGGGCACCATGAGGTGGTCCAGTTGCGCTGGAATGCCGATCATCAGTTGGTGGAGGCCAGCACCACGCGCCATGGCGTGACGCAGACCACGCGGTATGCCTATGACGCCCTGGGGCGGCGCGTCACCAAGGCGGACGCCTTCGGTACTACGCACTTCCTGTGGGATGGCGATCTGATGGTGCTCAAGGAACGGGGCGGTAACGGGGCGCTGTTCGTGTACGAGCCATCCAGCTTCGTGCCGCTGGCGACGGTGCAAGGGACGCAGGACGACCGCCAGACCTACTGGTATCAGTGCGACCAGATCGGCGCGCCGCTGGAGTTGACGGATGCCCAGGGGCGCATCGCCTGGGCGGCGGACTACAAGGTCTGGGGGGAGGCTACGCTGCGGCCCGTGGCGAGAACGGGGACCGATGACGGCCCCACCCGCCGCCGCATGGGCAACGGGCCGGGAGTGGACTGGAGCGAGGGTGCCAGTGCCCGTTCATCTTCCCCGCCGCCCATCGAGCAACCCTTCCGGTTCCAAGGGCAGCAGTTCGATGAGGAAACCGGGCTGCATTACAACCGCTTCAGGTATTACGATCCGGCTGTGGGCAGGTTTGCTAGCCAAGATCCTATTGGACTATTTGGCAACGCCAATACTTATTCTTACGCACCCAGCAGTTCAAAATATGTTGATCCTCTAGGGCTAGCCCCATTTAAACCATGCCCTTGTGTGTGCAGAAATATCTTGGCGCAAATGCAAGGCAATGGTCGTGAATATGGGACATACGCAGCCGTACCTCCGGACTCACACCATATAATACAAAATGCGGCCGCCCAAAACATACCGGGATATAGTAGGAGCAAGGCTCCCGCTGTTCAATTGGGAGGAAGATCAACAACAATAGGCTCAGAGCATTACATTGCCACGCAAGTCCAACGTCAAGCCGGTGGGGGCACCTATGCGGCTGAGAGGCGAATAGGATATAAGGCAATTCGCAGAGCAGGACTTTCAGAACAGGAATCAAAATGCTTATTCATGATGCATGTTGACCCTCATTTCAACGGCCTCGGTGTTAACGGCTCTACAACCACTAGAATTCCTGGAAACAGATAATGATCATCAAAGAAATACCAAATGCAAAAGATCAAATAAAAAGAATAATTCAGCAAATTTGTCAAAATGACATTGCCAGTTTAGAAGAAGCCGAATTACTCGATGACAAAGAATCACGACCAGGAATCGAAGATTTTATAGAAGACTATCTTTCAAATCCACGAAACTCATTAAAAAACTTCGATCCACCACCAGAAGATGAGATAAGTAAATCAGAAACGAGAAAAGGATGGAATGAGTTCGATATTTTGGCTGATATCGATTTGTGGGCCAACCATCAAAAAACAGATGCGACAGCTATATTTCGCATAAGAATAGATCCATCCAGCAAGACCTCCACAGTTAAGCTTTACGATCTAAGAGTTTTATAATTAACAATAGAAAACTTAGCCTCCCGAAGCCTGGTTTTAAGCGCTGTATTGGGTATAAAAATATGCGCCGTTCAGGACTTACTGAAGAGCAATCAAAATGCGCCATGATGGAGGCCGACAACCACTTATTAAGCCTTGGGCTTAACCCATCAACAGTCACAACCATTCCCGGAAATCGACAACCATGAAAATCAATTTGGAAAAAGCAAAATCCGAAGTAATTTTACTTGGGAAGTCTTTTTTTGAAGGAAATAAAAATCTTCTTAAAAAACATTTCAACCTCAGTGATGAGTTAATAGAAGAAGGCTTTGAGCAACTAAAAATATCTACCAAAGATTGCTATAAAGACCTTTCCCCCCCGCCTACAACTTGCGACTTCTCAATAGAAGAAGACGACGACGATGAAGAGAATGAGAGCGCTCCCTTAAGGATATATAAACTTGATACGGGAGGCTGGGGTTACGAAATGGACATTTTTCGATCGGAAAGAAAAACAGACGTCACAATGAGGGGGGAATATCCAACAGACTTCAATGAGAATGGAAATATTAAATTTCATCTCTTTGAGGTTATGTGATTTACAAAAAACCAGACATAACCAACGCACACGGGAACCTCTCAAAACCTCCGAATTTGCAAGTTTGATCGTCGTCGCTCATTGATTTATAAGGGCACCGAAGGGCTGGAATCGGGGTTTGAGAGGTTCCCACACGACTGCCGCGCAGCGACGCACCTTCACGCGTAAGGTCAAAAAAAATCTGCATAGGGGCAGCCCACATCAGCAACTTCGCACAAATTGCAACAATTTTCCGGAATCTTTGACAATCTCCAAAAACTCACTCCTTTAAAATTTCATTGGGATGTTCTCAATAAAATTAGGGAGGTGATATGGAGAGAATGAATCCGAGGCCCCATGCCATTTCGCGCCGCGTTGCGCTGGCGCTCTGTCTTGCAAATTCCGGATTACCCTTTGCCGCCGCCGCGAAGGAAGAATTTCCAAACAAGCCGGTTCGTTTGATTTCCCCGTTTCCGGCCGGTGGCTCCACTGACATTCTGGCGCGCCTGCTTTCCAAGCACATGTTTCCCGTCAGCGGGCAGGCCTTGGTCGTCGAGAATGTGCCCGGCGCTGGCGGTAATGTGGGAGCGGCCCTGGTCGCCCGCTCACCCGCCGATGGCTACACCCTCGAAATCGGTGCCATGTCCACGCATGCGATGAACGGCAGCATCTACAAGAACCTGTCGTTCGATCCCATGAACGATTTCGACACGGTGGCCTTGCTGGCCTATGCGATCAATGCGGTGGCCATCTCGGCCAGCATGCCGGTGCGCACCTTCCCGGAACTGCTGGCCTACATCCGCGCCAATCCTGGCAAGGTCAACTATTCGACCGGGGGCATTGGCACCCACAACCATCTCACGGTCGCACTGCTGGCGAAGACCGCCGGTCTGGACATCGTTCATGTGCCTTACAAAGGCGGTGGCCCTGCCGTGGCGGCATTGGTTCAGGACGAATGCCAGTTGTATGCAGGCGGGGCCTCGCTGCTGCTGCCCCACGCCCAGGCGGGCAAGGTGCGCCTCGTTGCCGTGACCGAGAAGACCCGTTCGGAGTTGCTGCCGGACCTTCCCAGTGTTTCGGAAACGCTCAAGGGGTTCGAGGTAACCAACTGGTATGGCGCTTTCGCACCGCGCGGGCTGGAGGCCAGCCGCCGCGCCCTGCTCAACCAGGAGATCCATCGCGTCATCGCGCTGCCAGAAGTGGCCGAGCGGCTCAAGGGACTGGGCATGGTGCATGCCTCCCTGTCGCCGCTGCAAGTGCGCGACGTGCTACAGGCCGATCACGACCTCTGGTCACGCACCATCCAGTCGCTGCGGATCGCCAGCGAGTGAGGTGCCGCGTTCACGCAGTGGGCCTGGGATGGTTCACGGCGATGCCCTGTCCAGCGCTGTCGAACAACATGCATCCTCCAAGACGCGCGTGCGGGTCAGCGCATGCGATTCCTGCGATTTCTCACCCATGACGCAAGCTGCTTACCCAAAGGTCTATGCCCTCACGCCCAGGTTCTACAAGGGTATGCTGGTGCGCTGGTCCGTCATGCTGGTGCGGCAGGGCCGGCGCTTTCAGGGCGAGTTCGCGGTTGCCGATCACGGCGGCGTGGAAGACGCCAAGGCGGCGGCACTTGCGTACCGCGATGAATTGCTGCGGACCATCCGCCCCTTGAGCCGGCGAGAGTTCAGCGCCATCGTCCGCAAGAACAACACCTCCGGAGTACCAGGCGTGTCTCGGAGTGTTGAGCCGGCAGGGGGTCGCTGGTCGGCCACGGTGTATCTGTCCAACGGCAAATCACAGCGCCGATCCTTTGCAGTGAAGAAGTTCGGCGAGGAGCGTGCCAAGGAGCTGGCGATCGAGGCCAGGCACCAGATGCTCCAAACCGTGGATGGGTGGATGGTTCGCCATCCTGACGGTGAACCTCGCCGAGGCCATGAACTCCCCGACATGGATCGTTCGGCCATTCCCCGCCTTCGCAAGGACCGCAGTGAGCGGTTGCCGCCACCGCATTCCCCCGAACGCCGCGTGTACCGCTATCGGTGGACGCGGACGATGCGCCGCGGCGGGGTGTGGACCGGCGAATACTGGGTCGCGGAGTATTCGACGTCCGACGGCAAGGTTCGGCGCAAGTGCTTTTCCGTGGGGCGCCATGGCGAGGAGGAGGCCATGCGGCTTGCGCTGGAGCAACGTCGGCAATGGGTGCTGAACCCGCCCCCGCCACAGGACCGGACCCGATAGCGCAAGGCCCGCCAATCGGGAGACCCGCCAGTTCGCTTTGTTGGTACATGGTGGGGGGACCGTGTGTTTGACTGGGTTTTCGGGCGCGATCTCCGCGCCGGGAAGATCGGAACGCACCATGCCGCACCCCCGCTTTGCTCGCTATCGCCGCCCCGCCCTCGCCCTTGTGGCCGGAACGCTGCTGGCCTCCTTGACGCTCTACATCGGGCTTCACCGTGGCGGCTCTGACGAGCACCGGGTTGCGGAAGACGCGCGCGGTGACGACCCGATGGAGGCCAGCGGCGGCCCCTGGGTGCATGGGCCCATGCAGGCGCGGTTCGCGCTCACCCTCTATGCGGACCTCGAATGCCCGTTTTGCAAGACCTACTATCCGGCACTGAAGGACTGGATCGACCGGCATCCCGACACCCGCCTGCAATGGCACCACCTTCCCTTGCCGACACACGAACCGGCGGCATCGAACCTGGCCGCGTTGGTCGAATGCGTGGGACAGGCCCATGGCCACAGCGGCTATTGGGACGCTGTGGCGTGGATTTACCGCAACACCCGTGGCGGCGGCCGGGGTCTGGAGGACGGCCTGCGCTATCCCGGCACCACGCCTGACGTTCAGGACTGCCTGGACAGCGGCCGGGGCCGCGCCGCCGTTCAGGCGCAAGCGGCGGCAGGGGCGCGCGAGGGCGTGGTCGCCACCCCGACCGTGCAGGTGACCGACACCCTCAGCGGGCAGTCTTTGCTGCTGCAGGGACAGGTCGAGGGCGACGCGCTGCTGTCGGCCCTGGATTTGATGGGCAGCGGCAATCCGGTTGCCTCGGACTCCCGATTGTTGGCTGACCCCGCCGCCGATTCGCAGTGAACTGCACGGTGCCATCCGAGGCATCCGTTGTGCGGGAGTTCACCATGCCCAGTGTTTTTGTTCGGCCAAGTTCAAACCTGCGGGGAGGTCCGTTGCTCACGGCGGCCATCGCTCTGGCCGGTGCCTTGGCATCGACCTTCACCCAGGCCGCAGAGGTGAAGGTCTTCACGCTGCAGTCGATGCCTTTGATCGGCGTTTCCCCGGAGGTGGCCGTGGTCCACCTTGATGCGGCCAGCCAGATCGAATCCCGCATCGGTGCCCAACTGCCGGCCAATCCAGAACGTGCGCAGACCATTGCGCGAGAACGCCTGGACCGAGGTGGCGAGGCGTTGCAGCGGGAACTGGCAGCGGCCTACCAGGGCGTGGCCGATGCCTGGAGCCTGGGGATCACCACCCTGCCCGCCGTGGTCGTGGACCGGCGCTACGTCGTCTATGGCGAGCCCGATGTGGCGAAGGCGTCCGCCCGCATCGCGGCCTACCGAAAGGCCCACCCATGAAACACCGACCTGCATGGCGCGCCGGGATCGCTGCCGCCCTCCTGGGCATGGCTTCGACCGCCTTGGCACTGGACACCGCCACCATCGCCTCGTCCGCCCTGTCACCGGATTGCCTGGAGTACCGGGTGGTGGGCATCTGCTACTGGCTGCGCTGCTCGAAGTCGGGCTGCTCGGTGCGCACCTCGGTGAAGGTCCGTCACTACGTGCCGGATGCCGTCGTGTCGAGCTATGCCAACACGGGCGAGAACCCGTGGGTCGAGGTGCGTGCGATGGGCATGCCCAATCCCACCGCAGTCGCGGGCGGCGACGGCACGACCAACCAGAGCAACGAGAACAATCTCTCCAAATTCAAGAACGCCGATGTGATCGGCCATCCGGGCGGATCGCTGTTCGGCCGTTTTGCCAGTGCCTCCGGTGTTAGCTGCGAGGGCGCGGGCACGGCCTTCATGCCCTATCTGATCAGCACGCTCGATACCGTGGCCTGGCGCTACAACGTGCCCGAAGCGGTCTATCCTGAAGCACTGATCCCCGGCATGCGGGAGATCGGCGCTCGCACCACCCTCAATCTATGGGGTGCGGTCTATCCGCGGGGCGGTTTCCTGCACCAGACGGACGACCACAAGAGCGGATCCGTGGTGGCCCAGCGGGCCGGCGATGTCGTCACGCGGCGCGGGCAGCCGCATGTCTATCAGCCGATGCTCTCCACGCCGCGCGCCGGTTACTGGCCTGCCGGTGAGCTCATCGAAGGCAATGCCTCCACGGGCAAGTGGCAGGAACTGACCCCTGTCCTGTCGCCCACCTGTGAGGTGTTCCCTCACTCGAATACCCGGGTGCAGGCCCCGCGTGGCGACTACGCCTGGGCGCTGTGGCGCCCCTATAGCTGCTGCCAGCGGCGGGGCCAGGTGTTCCTGGGCAGCGTGGATTTCAACGGTGGAGGCTTGCGGCCATGACGGTTTCTCATTCGACGCGCACGTTCGCCCTGGTCATAGCGATGGCGGTGGCCTCTCTCCATGTCGGCGCGGTGGCTCAGAGCGCCGATAAGGCTGGCGAGTACGGCTTGCAGCGCCAGGGCAGCGTGATCGGGGACGATGTGCTCTACAGCATCGGCGGGGGGCGCGCAGTGTCCATGACCAGTGCCGCCCAGATGCGCTCGATCGGGGTCGGGATCGGCTGGAACAGCAATCTCATTTGCGGCGACATGAACATCGCGACCACGATCCAGAACCAGCTCAATGGGGTCACCAACGGGTTCCAGACCATCATGTCGTCGGTGATCCAGAACGCCACCAGCGCGGTGGCGTCGCTGCCGGCGCTGATCATCCAGCGCGCCGATCCGGGCCTGTACAACCTGCTGACCAACGGGGTGCTGCAGGCGCGGCTGGATTTCGACCGCTCGAAGGCGACGTGCCGCGGGATCGCGAACCGGATGGCGGACATGGCGGGCGGCCAGTTGGGCTGGGGCCAGCTGGCCGAAGGCATGGCCCTCAAGAAGGCCGTGGCCAGCACCGATGCGGTTTCGGCCATCGACGAGGCGGAACGCCATCGGGGCAAGGACGGCGTGCCCTGGGTGGGCGGGCGCAATGCCGGCGGTGCCGGCCAGGCTCCGATCCGGGTGGTCGCGGACGTGACGCGCGCGGGCTACAACCTGGTGAACGGGCGCGGGGTCGAGGACACCTCGCCCATCGATGCCGCTGGCTGTGGCAACCGGCTGGCCTGCGAGACCTGGTCGTCTCCGCAAGCGGCGGTCGAATGGGCCACCCGGGTGCTGGGCGAGCAGGAACAGCGCACTTGCGACAGCTGCACCAAGACCCAGACCGTGCCCGGCGTCGGCCTGACGCCCCTCATTCAGGAGGAATACGACACCAAGCTGCAGGTGCTGCAGGAATTGATTGCCGGTCGCCAGCCGACGAGCTTCGAGAACCTGCAAGCCGCGAGCAGCGGCTCGCTGCCCGTGACGCGGGGGGTGATCGAGGCGCTGCGCGACGAACCGGACCAGGACGTTCTGGCCCGGCGACTGGCCTCCGAAGTGGCCTTGGCGAGCGTGCTGGAGAAGGCGTTGCTGCTCCAGCGCACGTTGCTGACCGGGCGGATGGAGCCCAACGTGGCCGCCAACGAACTGGCCCAGCAGGCGGTAGGCCAGGACAGCGACCTTTTGGACCGCGAGATCCGCAATCTCAAGACGGAACTGGAGTTGCGCCGCGAGCTCGCGAACAACGCGCCCATGGCCATCATCCAGCGCCACGGCACGCGTGCGGCGGGATCGCGCGGCATCTATCAGGGCGACCCGACGCGCAACCGGCTCGATCAACTGCAACAGCCACCCCCGCGTGGGGGCACGCCATGATGCCCGCCTGGCTGCGACTGCGCTGGCTGCCGGGTCGGCGGGCCGCAGTGGCGCTGCTGTGGGCGGCGGCAGTGATCGCGGTCGCCGTCGTCGCCAATCTGGTGGGCATCCGGATGCTCGGCAGCATCAACCAGTGGGACCGCTGGCTCCAGGAGCAGGCGGTGTGGTTTTTCGCATGGCGGCTGGCGCTGTATGCGGTGACCGGCTGGGGATGGGTGTGGATGCGCAGGCGTCTGTGCGCCCGCGAGCCGGACGGCAACGCGCACCAGCGGTTCCTGCGTGCCGAAATCGCCGCGGCCATGGCGCTGGTGGCACTGGAATGCAGCCTGCTGCTGCAGGCACGCTGACACCGGAGGGATCGGCCCATGACGCTCTACACGACGGACTATCTGGAGTATTACCTGACGCTGGTGGGCTGGCTGGTCCACAACGGTATCTGGAACGTGCTGGTCGCCAGCGGCGTGTTCGCGATCCCGTTCCTGACCATCGTGATCCAGGAGTGGCTCAAAGCACGCTCCGAAGGGGCCGACGAGGGCAACAAGGGGGTGTTGAGCGCCCTGCGGATCGAGAACCGGGTGTTCGTGGCGATCGTGGTGGTGCTGTTCGGGGGCATCCCGTTCATCGATGTGGATCTGTCCACGATCCGCTTCGACGCGTCGCGCTCGACCCAGTGCCAGACGACGGTGCCCACGCCTGCACAGACGGGCTGGAGCCAGTCGTTCACGACGCTGAACGAGCAGTCGGCGAAGGTGCCGGTGTGGTGGTTCTTCCTGCATTCGATGAGCAAGGCGGTGACGGGCGCGGCGGTGGCGGCGATTCCCTGCGGCACGGATTTGCGGCAGATGCGGATGGAAGTGGATGCCACGCGCATCGACGATCCGGTGCTGGCCCAGGAGGTGGCGGATTTCTCGAAGGATTGCTACGGGCCGGCGCGGGCGCGGTTGTTCATGCAGCGGCCCGATCTGGACGCGGCGCAGGGCAACGAGGTGACCTGGATCGGTTCGCGGTTCTTCGTGGACACGGCGGGGTATTACGACCGCTATCGGTCGCGCACGCCGCGCGAGGGATGGCCCTACGAGGCCGAGCGGGATGCGGGCCTGGCCGAAGTCGCCAGCGGCGGGGGCTACCCGACGTGCCGCCAGTGGTGGTCGGATAGTGAGAGGGGTCTGCGGGCGCGGCTCCTGGCCCAGGTGAGCCCGAGCCTGCTCACGCGGCTGGCCAACTATGCGGGGTTCGTGCCCCGCAGCGAGCTGGACGATTCGGTGATCCGGGCGATTGCGGCACCCCGCCAGCAGAAGCTGAACCAGGGGGAGGTGTACACGGACTATGGCGGGCAGATCGACAAGACGTTCTTCAACGATCTGGCGCGCGGGGCGGGCAACGTGGGGCTCGCCCTGGGTGCGCCGGGCTTCTTCCCGGCGATGGATGTGCTGCGCCAGGCCCTGCCCATGGTGCTGTCGCTGCTCAAGATGGCGCTGGTGATCTGCATGCCGATGGTGCTGGTGATCGGCACCTACGACCTCAAGGTGCTGATGACGAGCAGTTGCGTGTTCTTCGCGCTGTACTTCGTGGATTTCTGGTTCCAGCTGGCCCGGTGGATCGACAGCACGATCCTGGATGCGCTCTATGGCTGGGGCTGGGGGTGGAACCGCCCGATGAAGAACTTCAATCTCGCGATGGGGCTGGACAATGCGTTCGGCGACATGCTGCTGAACTTCGTGATGGCGACGATGTTCGTCGTGCTGCCGGGGGTTTGGGTAGCAGCATTAGGTTGGGCTGGCGTCAGGGCTGGAAACTTTGTTCAGATGATGACGATGGCGACCGATGGAGCCAAAGGCGCGGGAGCGAAAGCGGCAGGAGCTATCTCTTTGAAGTAACCGTAGAGGCGATTAATTCTCTTCATAGGGATCGCCGATGTCGATGCGAATGTCTCCCCTGTACAAACCGAAACCGTCAACGCCCGTGCGCCACTCGGTTCTTTCATCACTATCGAAACCACCCACACTTGCGGTCCAAGCGAACGCAACGATACATCCAAGCAGCAAAGCGAGCCAGAAGGATAGGTAGGCGATGCCGCCAACCGTCAGTAACCTCAGCATCCAAACCACCGCCCTGGTGCCACCGGCCGGCATGCCATGTTCAACCAACCATATTGCTGCCCCATGCTCTTTGCGGGCATAGCTGCGCCAGGCATGAGACGCACCTCTGCCCAGCCGGTAGGTCCATCCAAAAGTGTGTGACTGCGTGGTCATGGTCATCCTCCTTCGCCGTCCGAACCGTCAGCTTCCCCACGGATTGATCACCTGGATGCCACAGTCCAGGAAGTCCTTGACGTTGCGTGTCGCCAAACTGGCTCCCCGCGATTTTGTGATTGCCGCGATCATGGCGTCAAACTGGCTGATAGGCTTTCCTGCCGCCTTGCGTGATGCAGAGATTTCCGCATAGGCATCAGCGGCATCGTCGTCGAAGCCGAGGATCTGCCCAGCCATGTCCGTGACGAAAATTCCTTTGACGGCCTCCAACAAAGCCGTCTTTCGTTGCCCATCCGGCAATACATGCACACCATAGAGTAGTTCTGCACGCGATATGGTGGTCGTGAAGAGTGCAGAGCGGCGCTGCCGGTCGAGCCAGGCCATAGGCACATCTTCCGGAGCCGCCCGCAGAGTCTCCGACAGGACGTTGGTATCGAGAACGATCATGCGCCGAACTCTGGCGGCACGCGGATGGCTTCACGTGCTGGCAATTCTATTTCCACACCTCCGAGACCCTCCACACGTGCCCTGATGGCTTGCACCAGCGAAGGCGCGCGTTCCGGCTCTTTGGACAGAGCGGCACGCAGGATGTCCCGGGCTTCTTCCTCCATGGAGCGGCCATGGATGGCGGCCTGGATACGGAGCCGTCCCTTGAGCTGCTCATCAATGTTCCGAATGGTCATCGTTGTCATCATTGCATCACCTCGTTAGTCAATGACTGCAATTTAGTCGTTGATTGAAATGAACGCAACCGGCTGACGTGTTCGAGACCAGTTCGTGGGTTGACTGCACGCCGCTTTCTTCAAAGATTTGCACGGGACGACGCGATATACCAAAAGGATGAGGGCAAAAGGCAAGGGAATGGGGCCGAAGGGGAATGGCCCTACCTGCAAAAGGAAAAGGCCCATCCGCCACCCCCAACTCCAGGGATCGCATGTTCGCGCTGTTCCAACGAAAACGCCCTCCGCCACCCGCGCAGGCCCTGCACCAGGACGCTGCGCCAAAAGGAAAAGGGCTGACCCGCCCCGAGCCCGCCGCGTCGCTGCTCGCCACCCCGCGCCGGCAAAAGCTGCTGGAACACATCTGGCAGCGCACCTCACTCTCACGAAAGCAGTTCACCACGCTGTACCAGGGCCCCCTGGAGCGCTATGCCGAGCTGGTCCAGCAGTTCCCCGCGTCGGAAAGCCATCACCACGCGTACCCCGGCGGCATGCTCGATCATGGCCTGGAGATCGTCGCCTACGCGCTCAAGCTGCGGCAGTCGCACCTGATGCCAGCGGGTGCGACACCCGAGGACCAGGCAGCACAGGCCGAAGCCTGGACGGCCGCCACCGCCTACGCGGCCCTGCTGCATGACATCGGCAAGATCGCCGTCGATCTGGACGTCGAGCATGCGGACGGCAGCGCCTGGCATCCCTGGCATGGTCCTTTGCGCAAGCCCTACCGCTTCCGGTATCGCAAGGACCGGGAATACCGACTGCACACCGCCGCGGCGGGCCTGCTCTATCGCCAGTTGCTGGACCGCGAAATCCTTGACTGGCTCAGCGGATATCCGACCCTGTGGGCCGCGCTGCTGTATGTGCTGGCGGGCCAGTACGAGCATGCCGGCGTGCTGGGGGAAATCGTGACGCAGGCCGATCGCGCTTCGGTCGCCCAGGAACTGGGCGGCGATCCCGGCAAGGCGATGGCCGCACCCAAACACGCCCTGCAGCGCAAGCTCCTGGACGGCCTGCGTTACCTGCTCAAGGAAGAACTCCGGCTGAACCAGCCCCAGGCTTCGGACGGGTGGCTGACGCAGGAGGCGTTATGGCTCGTCAGCAAAACCGTGTCGGACAAGCTGCGCGCGCACTTGCTGTCACAGGGCATCGATGGCATTCCGGCCAACAACACCGCCGTCTTCAACGTCCTCCAGGACCACGGCATGCTGCAGCCCACCGCGGATGGCAAAGCCATCTGGAAAGCGACGGTGACCAGCGACGCGGGGTGGTCTCATGCCTTCACGCTCCTGCGGCTTGCGCCGGCGCTGATCTGGGAGGGTCACGAACGACCCGAGCCGTTCGCGGGCTCGGTAGAGGTGGTGCTGGACGAACCGGCATCGTGCCAGGAAACGCCAACCGCAGAACCGGAAAACTCGCACGCCGTTCCCGTCTCCGGTCCATCGCCATCAATTGCTGCAGCGTCATCCCTGACGAAAAACTCGCCTGTGCTGCCCCCAGGCGACGGCGTGGATGCGCTCCTGGCCTTGATGGAAACCCCGGCAGTCGAACCCGTTGCAACCGAAGCAGCGAAAGCACTGTCGCAACCGACCCCAAGGAACCCGCCCACGGACAGCAGCCCCGAGCCGTCACGCACCCCAGGAACAGCCGTACAGGCACCATCGGGCGAGGACTTCATGGACTGGCTGCGTCGGCACATCGAGCGACGCACGCTCATCATCAATGATGCCAGGGCCTTGGTGCACACGGTCGCTGGCACCGCTTACCTTGTCAGCCCGGGCGTTTTCCAGCGCTATGCGCAGGAGCACCCGCACGTCGCAGTCCTGGCCAAGCAGGACCAGGTGGCCGATTGGCTGTGGGTGCAAAAACGCTTCGAGAAACTGCAGCTCCATCGCAAGCAGGACAGCGGCCTGAACATCTGGACTTGCGAGGTCACGGGGCCACGCAAGTCCCGGCGCTTGCATGGCTACATGCTGACGGAGCCGAAGCGGTTGTTCGAGGACGTGCCGCCCGACAACCCCTATCTGTCCAATCCCGTGAGCGAAGCGCCACCGGATGGCAGCGCCCGCAAGGAATTGGCGGGAAAGTCCGTCACCTAAGCCGACCATTGCGCGTTGGGCGCTTTCTCCTTCAAAGTGAAGCACACGGCCATGACGGCTTCATGGAAGTTTTGCGGTGTCACGGCCTGAACGGGGGCCAGCCCATCCAACAGGTCGTGCGGCTGTGAAAGCACCCGGTAAATCTCCCAGGGGTCGGCATCACCGGCATGCTTGAGAACCGCCTGGATGAGCCTGTGTTTGAGCGGGTCGAAATGCCAATCGGGAACCCGCTGGCCCAGGTTGCCCATGCTCAACGCGAGGATCTTCTTGTTGCTGATTTCGTAGCTGATCCAGCGGCGGGACTTGCCCGCCATTTTGGCGAACTCCGCAGCGGACAGGACATGCGGCGCATTGAAGATGTCCACCATCTCGTTGCGCTGGCGCTGGGCGTCGGACAACACGGACTGCTCCCGCGGGCCCGCGATGGCCGACAAGCGGCGCACCGTGTCCGGCACGGTTGGCGCAGTCTGAGGCGTACTGCTCACCAGCCGTACCGGCGTTGGTGCGATCGCCCCGCGCGCATCGTGGTGCGAGCGTTCATGCACAACTTCCGGGACGCCCTCCAGATGCAGGGTCAGGCGCATGCTGCCCGCTTCGACCTGATGCTGCTCGAACAGATCGAGCCGGTCCGCCCAGTCCTGCATCATGTGCCGACGTTGCTCCACATATTCCGCATGGTTGTAGGCGGCACTCACCTGATCGGGGTCGGTGTGGGAAAGCTGGGCATCGATCCAAACCTTCGGGTAACCGATTTCGTGCAGGGCCGTGGAAATGGTTCCCCGGATACCGTGGCCGGTCAGTTGGTCGGTGTAGCCCATGCGCTTGAGTGCGGCATTCAGCGTGTTTTCGCTGATGCGTTTTTTCAGGTCGCTGTAGTGGCAGAACAGGTACTTTTGCGCGGGCTTGAATTTCGCCAGCATGTGTCGGACGATCTCCATGGCCTGCACGGACAACGGCACGATGTAAGGGGGAATGTCGGCGGGACGCTTGCCCTCCTTGCGCATCTCCAACTGCAATTGCTTCACGACCTCGGGCGGGATGATCCACAGACCCTGATCGAGGTGGAACTGGTCCGGGGTCGCCAAGCGCAATTCCCCCGTCCGCACCCCGGTCAGCATCAGCAATCGCAGTCCGAGCTGGGTTTGCAGTCTGCCGTGGTATTTGCGCAGACGCTGCAGCATCGCGGGCAACTCGGCCATGCGCAGGAACGGGTTATGGCGAACCGGAGGCTGCGGCATGGCCACGACATCCAGATCGAACGCCGGGTTCTGTTGCAGTCCGGGCACGACGATCAGGGCGTAGCGAAACAACTGGCGCAGCCATGTGCGCACTTTCTCGGCAACGCTCAGGGCCTTGCGCCGCTCGATCTTGGCAACGACCTCCAACAGGTCAGGCCGCTGGATTTCGTAGATGGGCGTTTTTCCGAGGGTGGGCAGAACATCGTTGTCGAAAACCCGTTTGATCTGCGAGAGCGTCGTTTGACGGCCTTCCTTGAGGCTCAAAGAACGATGGATGACCCACTTGTCGAAGACAGCTTTGAAGGTGTTCTCGTCCGCCAGGCGCACGGCTTGGCGCTTTTGCTTTCGATCCGAGCGGGGATTGATCCCCTTGGCCAGCAGGGCACGGGCTGCGTCGCGCAATGCACGGGCTTCTCGCAGCCCCACTTCCGGGTAGGTTCCGAGCGACATGCGTTTTTGCTTGCCGACCCAGTAGTAACGGTAGTGCCATGCCTTGCCCCCGGTCGGAGAGACTGCGAGGCAAAGCCCGTCGATATCGCTGAGTGTGTAGGGTTTGCCGTTCGGCTTTGCGTTGCGGACGGCCATATCCGAGAGTGCCATGCTATCTCCTGAGCTTCGCGTCAGGGCTACATGCTTGTCTCTTTGGCCTCGCTCCTCCAGCAACAATCCGGTCTGCGCCGCGTCCGTATTGATGGACTTAAAAATGGACTTAAAAGTCCTGGATGCAGGCGGAATTCAATGGACGTCACTGGAATGAAAAAAGGGGCAAAAGCCCCTGTTTTCAACGACTTACAGACGTTAGTGGAAGTCTGTAGATCATAAATTGGAGCGGGAAAAGAGTCTCGAACTCTCGACCTCAACCTTGGCAAGGTTGCGCTCTACCAACTGAGCTATTCCCGCATGTCGCCGGATTGATTTTCACCAACCTAGCAAGACTCAAATTATAGCACCACTTTTAACCACTCAACCAGAACAACCGAATGTTCTTGTTCCGTGCATCAAATCCGCTTTCGCGATCAGTGCTGGAGGCGCGGGCCGGAGTCGAACCGACCTACACGGATTTGCAATCCGGTGCATAACCGCTTTGCTACCGCGCCAAACCTGCTTCCCTTGGCAAAAAGGGGAAGCTGTGCTTCCCCTTTTTTTGGAAATTGGAGCGGGAAAAGAGTCTCGAACTCTCGACCTCAACCTTGGCAAGGTTGCGCTCTACCAACTGAGCTATTCCCGCATTTACCGAAGCCTCACATTGTACAACGTTTGCATCGATGGGATGAATTGTAGCGCAATTTTTGGAGGCTTTCGACAAATTTCCATCAATGCTTCACAGAGCCTGCAGTAGTGGAAGTTTTTTCTTCAGGCGCAGGCACTGCCGCAGCGATTTCCTCATCGGTGAGCGCGATCGGTTTGCGCTCAAGCGCCACTTCCAGCACCTTGTCGATCCACTTCACCGGCACGATTTCCAGCCCGCTCTTCACGTTCTCGGGAATCTCCTGCAGGTCCTTGACGTTCTCTTCAGGGATCAAGACGGTCTTGATGCCACCGCGCAATGCAGCCAGCAATTTTTCCTTCAGCCCACCGATGGCCGTTACCTCGCCTCGCAAGGTGATTTCTCCGGTCATCGCCACATCGCCTCGCACGGGGATGCCGGTCAGCGCCGAAACGAAAGCGGTCGTCATGGCCGCGCCGGCGCTGGGCCCGTCCTTGGGCGTCGCACCGTCGGGCACGTGGATGTGGATGTCGCGCTTTTCGAAGGCCTCGTCCTTAATGCCGAGCATGCGGGAGCGACTGCGCACCACGGTTCGTGCCGCTTCCACCGATTCCTTCATGACATCGCCCAGCGAGCCGGTGCGCGTGATCACGCCCTTGCCGGGCATGGTGGCCGCTTCGATGGTGAGCAGATCGCCCCCCACTTCGGTCCATGCCAAGCCCACCACCTGCCCCACCTGGTTCTGCTGCTCCGCACGGCCATAGGTGTACTTGCGCACGCCAAGATAATCGGGGAGGTTGTCCGCGGTCACCACGACTTGCGGCGTCAGTTGCTTGAGCTGCAGTCCCTTGACGACCTTGCGGCAGATCTTGGACAACTCACGCTCCAGCGAACGCACCCCTGCTTCGCGCGTGTAGTAGCGAACCACGTCCCGCACCGCCGACTCGGTGACTTGCAGTTCCTCGTCTTTGACGCCGTTGTTGCCCATCTGCTTGGGCAGCAGGTACTTCATGGCGATGTTGGTTTTCTCGTCTTCGGTGTAACCCGACAGGCGGATCACTTCCATCCGGTCCAGCAGCGCCGGCGGGATGTTCATCGAATTGGAGGTGGCGACAAACATCACGTCGCTCAAATCGAAATCGACTTCGACGTAGTGGTCGCCGAACTTGTGGTTCTGCTCGGGATCGAGCACTTCCAGCAGGGCGCTCGAAGGGTCACCCCGGAAATCCGTACCCAGCTTGTCGATTTCGTCCAGCAGGAACAGCGGATTGCGCGTACCGACCTTATTCAGGCTCTGCAGCACCTTGCCGGGCATGGCGCCGATATAGGTCCGGCGGTGACCGCGGATCTCCGCTTCGTCACGCATACCGCCCAACGCCATGCGCACGTATTTACGCCCGGTCGCCTTGGCAATCGACTGCCCGAGCGAGGTCTTGCCAACACCGGGTGGCCCCACCAGGCACAGAATGGGGGCCTTGACCTTGTCCACGCGCTGCTGCACCGCGAGGTATTCCAGGATGCGGTCCTTGACCTTGTCGAGGCCGTAGTGGTCTTCATTGAGCACGCCCTCGGCATTGGCAAGGTCGTGCTTGATCTTGGTCTTTTTGCTCCACGGCAACCCGGTGAGCACTTCGATGTAGTTGCGCACCACCGTGGCTTCGGCCGACATGGGCGACATGAGCTTGAGCTTCTTGAGCTCGCTGTCCGCCTTCTTGCGCGCGTCAGCGGGCATCTTTGCGAGCTTGATCTTCTTTTCGATCTCCTCGATGTCCGCGCCTTCCTCGCCCTCGCCCAGTTCCTTCTGAATGGCCTTGACCTGCTCGTTCAGATAGAAATCGCGCTGGTTCTTCTCCATCTGGCGCTTCACGCGGCCACGGATCTTCTTGTCGACATTGAGGATATCCACTTCGCGATCCAACTGCTCGAAAAGGTTTTCGAGGCGCAGCTTCACATCCGACAGGTCGAGCACGACCTGCTTGTTTTCCAGCTTGAGCGGCAGGTGGGCGGCAATGGTGTCCGCCAGACGCCCTGGATCATCGATGGCAGAGATCGAGGTGAGGATTTCCGGCGGGATCTTCTTGTTCAGCTTGACGTACTGATCGAACTGCTGCATCACGGCCCGGCGCAAGGCCTCGATCTCGCTGGGCTTGCTCTCGTCCTCCTGCGCTTCGACGGGAGCCACAGTCGCGGTGAAATGGGTTTCGTTATCCTGGATGGCGGAAACGAGCGCGCGCTGCTGCCCCTCGACCAGCACCTTGACGGTGCCATCGGGCAATTTCAGCATCTGCAGGATCGTGGAAACGCAACCCACGTCGAACATGTCCGAGACGAGGGGCTCGTCCTTGGCGGCGGTTTTCTGGGCGACCAGCATGATCCGCCGGTCGGCATCCATGGCCAGTTCCAGCGCCTTGATGCTCTTGGGGCGTCCCACGAACAGCGGGATCACCATGTGGGGGAAGACAACGACGTCGCGCAACGGCAGCAACGGCAGGTCGATGGGGGTGGCAGGCAGTGGGGTGTGTCCGGACATGGAAATCCTCATGAAGCTGCTTGGAATATGGTCCAACAGCGAGATTTTTCAACCCACCACGATCGCCGATGAAGCGAAGGCGATGGGTTGCAGGCGAAGAGGACTGCAGGCGGCTGCTGCGTTACCGGCGGGCCGCGCCTCAGGCTTTCTTGGCGGCCTCTCGGTAAACGAGCAGGGGCGCCTTGTTTTCCTCGATGGTGGACTCGTCCACCACCACTTTTTCCACATTGGTGGCATTGGGCAGGTCGAACATGGTGCTGATCAGCGATTGCTCCAGAATCGACCGCAGGCCGCGCGCGCCGGTCTTGCGGGCGAGCGCCTTGCGGGCAATGGCCTTGAGCGCCGCAGGGCGGATCTCCAGGTCCACGCCCTCCATGGACAGCAGCTTGTTGTACTGCTTGACCAGTGCGTTCTTGGGCTCGGTCAGGATCTGGACCAGCGCATCCTCGCTGAGCTCGGCCAGGGCCGTCACGACGGGCATGCGGCCCACCAGTTCGGGAATGAGACCGAACTTGATCAGATCTTCCGGCTCGATCTCGGTGAACACCTCGGTCAGGGACCGTTGCTTCTTGCTCTTGACCGACGCACCAAAACCGATGCCCGAGGCCTCCGTGCGGTTCTCGATCACCTTCTCCAGGCCCGCGAACGCGCCGCCGCAGATGAACAGGATGTTCGTCGTGTCGATCTGCAGGAAGTCCTGGTTGGGATGCTTGCGGCCACCCTGCGGGGGCACGCTGGCCATGGTGCCTTCGATGAGCTTGAGCAGCGCCTGCTGAACCCCTTCACCCGACACGTCCCGCGTGATGGACGGGTTATCCGACTTGCGGGAAATTTTGTCGATCTCGTCGATGTAGACGATGCCGCGCTGGGCCCGCTCCACCTCGTAGTTGCAGCTTTGCAGGAGCTTTTGCACGATGTTCTCGACGTCTTCACCCACGTAGCCGGCCTCGGTCAGGGTGGTGGCGTCCGCCATCACGAAAGGCACGTCCAGCATGCGGGCCAGCGTCTGGGCCAGCAGCGTCTTGCCCGAACCGGTGGGCCCGATCAGCAGGATGTTGCTCTTGGACAGTTCCACTTCGTCCTTGCCGGCCTTGTCCTTGTGGCGCAAACGCTTGTAGTGGTTGTATACGGCCACGGCCAGCGTGCGCTTGGCGAAGTCCTGTCCGATGACGTAGCTGTCCAGATTCGCCTTGATCTCCGCGGGGGTGGGAAGGTCGCCGCGCGATTCGCGCGTGCCGTCGGCTGCTGGAAGCTCGTCCCGAATGATTTCATTGCACAGGTCGATGCACTCGTCGCAGATAAAAACCGACGGACCGGCGATCAGCTTCTTTACCTCGTGCTGGCTTTTGCCGCAGAAGGAGCAGTAAAGGGTTTTTTCGCTGGAAGAGCCTTTTTTCTCGGCCATGGGGGCAATGCCTCGTGTTGCGGAACGTTGTCGGGATGATAACGAAATAAAAAACGGCGTCTTCCCTGGGGAAAACGCCGCGTATTCCCTTGCGGAGCGATCAGGGGCGCTTGGCGATCACCTGATCGACCAGACCGTATTCCTTGGCTTCATCGGCCGTGAGGAAGTAGTCGCGCTCGGTGTCGTTCTTGACCTTGTCCAGGGGCTGTCCGGTGCGTTCCGCCAGGATGCGGTTCATCTGGTCCTTGGTACGCAGAATGTCGCGTGCGTGGATTTCGATGTCCGTCGCCTGGCCACGGGCCCCGCCCAGCACCTGGTGGATCATGATCTTGGAGTTCGGCAGGGAAAACCGCTTGCCCTTGGCTCCGGCGGCCAGCAGGAAGGCGCCCATGCTGGCGGCAAAGCCCACGCACATGGTCGACACATCGGGCTTGATGAACTGCATGGTGTCGTAGATCGCCATGCCGGCCGTGACGCTGCCGCCCGGGGAGTTGATATAGAACGAGATGTCCTTGTCGGGGTTCTCGCTTTCGAGGAACAGCAACTGGGCCACCACGAGGTTGGCGGTCTGGTCATTGACCTCGCCCACCAAAAAAATAATGCGCTCTTTCAGCAGCCGCGAATAGATGTCGTAGGAGCGTTCGCCGCGCCCCGACTGCTCGATGACCATGGGGACCATGCCCAAGGCTTGTGTTTCCAGTGCACTCATGTTTTCTCCTGTCATGCGGATACTGTACCCAGAAATGAATTGGGGCTTGTGCACGCAAGCACAAGCCCCCGATGTCATCCAGCCGCCAGAAACCGCAATCGGGCGGTCCGGCGGCAGCAGCGCATCAGCCCTGGCCCATCAGTTCGTCGAAGGAAACGGACTTGTCCGTCACCTTGGCCTTGCCCATCACGAAGTCGGTCACGTTGTTTTCGATGACGACGGCCTCGACTTCGGCCAGACGCTGACGGTCGCCGAAGTACCAGCGCACGACGTCTTCCGGCTTTTCGTAGCTGGCGGCCAGTTCGTCCACGTGGGCCTTCAGTTGCTCGGGCTTGGCGTGCAGTTCATTGGCACGCACCAGTTCGGCCACCACGAGGCCCAGGCGCACGCGGCGCTCGGCCTGGGGACGGAACACGTCTTCCGGGATTTCGGCCTTGTCGGCGTCCTTGATGCCGCGTTGCTTCAGGTCGGCACGGGCGCCTTCCAGCAGGCGGGCGATTTCGGCCTGCACGCTGGCGTTGGGCAGGTCCAGCTCGGCCTTGGACACCAAGGCGTCCATCACGGCCTGCTTGTTGCGGGCCAGCAGGCGGAACTTGACTTCGCGCTCCAGGTTTTTCTTGATGTCGGCGCGCAGGCCGTCGACCGTGCCGTCGGCGATGCCGAGGGACTTGGCGAGCTGCTCGTTCACTTCGGGCAGGTGGGCGGCTTCGATCTTCTTCACGGTGACCATGAAGTCAGCCGTCTTGCCGGCCACGTCCTTGCCGTGGTAGTCCTCGGGGAAGGCCAACGGGAAGGTCTTGCTTTCGCCGGACTTCATGCCACGCACGGCGTCTTCGAATTCCTTGAGCATCTGGCCTTCGCCGACCAGGAACTGGAAGTCTTCGGCCTTGCCGCCAGAGAAGGTTTCGCCGTCGATCTTGCCTTCGAAGTCGACCGTCACGCGGTCGCCGTCTTCAGCGGCAGCGGCTTGCGCGCGCTGGGCGAAGCTGCGGCGCTGCTTGCGCAGGATGTCGATGGTCTTGTCGATGGCGGCGTCGGTCACTTCGGCGGACAGCTTTTCGACTTCGGCGCCGGCCAGATCGGCGATCTTGACCTCAGGGAACACTTCGAAAATGGCGTCGAAGGTGACCTGGCCTTCCGGCGCGCCGTCTTTTTCGGTGATGCGGGGCTGGCCAGCCACGCGCAGGTTGGCTTCGTTGGCGGCCTGGGCGAACGCCTCGCCGACCTTGTCGTTCAGCACTTCGTACTGGACCGAGTAGCCATAGCGCTGGGCCACAACGTTCATCGGCACCTTGCCGGGACGGAAGCCGTCCATCTTCACGGTGCGGGCCAGGCGCTTGAGGCGCGAGTCGACCTCGGACTGGATCGCGGTGAGGGGCAAGCTCAGCGTGATCTTGCGCTCGAGCTTTTCAAGGGTTTCAACAGTAACGGCCATGGCTCTTCCTCTATGAATATGGGGACCGTGACGGCTGCTTTTGCAGCCGCACCGTGGTGCGCGGGGGGGGACTCGAACCCCCACACCATTGCTGGCGTCAGGACCTAAACCTGGTGCGTCTACCAATTTCGCCACCCGCGCAAACTTACAGACAAAACAGGCGACCGGCAGGGCCGGCCACCTGTGTGAAATTGGTCAACCTTCGATTTTACCTTGTCGGCGGACCGTCTCCGATCACGCCGGTTTCGGCGCGTGCGGATCGGGCTCTTTCACGCGGAACCAGGCCGCGTACATGGCCGGCAGCGCCAGCAGCGTGAGCACCGTCGCCACGATCAGGCCGCCCATGATGGCCACGGCCATCGGGCCCCAGAACACGCTGCGCGACAGCGGGATCATGGCCAGCACCGCGGCGGCGGCCGTGAGCACGATGGGGCGCAACCGGCGCACGGCCGACTCCACGATGGCGTCCCACGCGGGCACGCCCCGCGCGCGGTCCTGCTCGATCTGGTCGATCAGGATGACGGAGTTGCGCTGGATCATGCCCATGAGCGCGATCACCCCCAGCAGCGCCACGAACCCGAACGGCCGTCCCAGCAACAGCAACGCCCCCGCCACCCCGGCGATGCCCAGCGGTCCGGTGAGGAACACCAGCACTGCGCGGCTGAAGCTGTGCAGCTGGAGCATGAGCAGGGTGAACGTGATGAACAGCATGATCGGCACGCCCGCGGCGATGGAGGCCGAGCCCTTGGAGCTTTCCTCCACGGCGCCCGCCACCTCGATGCGGTAGCCGCCTTGGCCGGCCGCATGCCACTTCGCCTCCAGCTGCCTCAGGCCGGGCACCAGCGCCTCGGTGACGGTCGCGCCCTGCAGGCCTTCGATGACATCGCCCTGCACCGTGATGGCGTAGTCGCGGTTCTCGCGCCACATCACGCCCGGCTCCCAGGTGAAGACCGGCCGCGCGATCTGCGTGAGCGGAATCGACTTGCCCGAGGCCGTGGGCAGGTAGGCATTGGCCACGTCGGTGATGGCCTTGCGCTCGTCCGGTGGCTGGCGGAACACGATGTCGATCAGCTTGTCGCCTTCGCGGTACTGGCCCACGGTGGTGCCGGTGAACACGGTGCGCGCGGCCTGGGCGATGGACTGGCTGGTCACGCCCAGGGCGCGGGCCTTGTCCTGGTCCACTTCCAGGCGCATGACCTTGACGGACTCGTTCCAGTTGTCGTTCACGCCGCGCATCTGCGGGTGGTCGCGCAGGATGGCCTTGACCTCGTCGGCCCGGGCGCGCAGCACGGCGGGATCGGTGCCCACCACGCGGAACTGCACCGGGTAAGGCACGGGCGGCCCGTTGGGCAGCAGCTTCACGCGCGCCCGCACCTCGGGAAACTCGCGCGCCATGATCTCGGGCAACCCGACGCGCAGCGACTCGCGCACGTGCAGGTCCTGCGGGATCACGATGAACTGCGACACGTTGGTCTGCGGAAAGACCTGGTCCAGCGGCAGATAAAAGCGCGGCACGCCCGAGCCCACCCACACGCTGACGGTGGACACGCCCGCCTCGGCCCGCAGGCGCTGCTCGACGCGGCGCGTGACCTCTTCGTTGGCCTCGAACGAGGTGCCTTCCGGGAACCAGATGTCCATCAGGATTTCAGGCCGGCTCGAATCCGGGAAGAACTGCTGCTGCACGCGGCCCATGCCGACGATGCCGAGCGCGAAGGTGGCCACCGTGAGCCCGATGGTGATCCAGCGGTAGCGCACGCACCAGTCCACGCAGCGGCGAAAGACGTTGTAGAACCCGCTGTCGAACGCCTCGTGCGGCTGGCCGTCCGGGCCGGTGTGCACGTGCGGCGGCTTCTTGAGCAGCAGCGTGCCCAGGTACGGCACGAAGTACACCGAGACCAGCCACGACAGAACCAGCGCGATCACCGTGACGGCGAAGATCGCGAAGGTGTATTCCCCCGTCACCGACTTGGCGATGCCGATCGGCAGGAAGCCCGCCGCCGTGATCAGCGTGCCGGTCAGCATCGGCATGGCGGTGATCTCGTAGGCGAAGGTGGCCGCACGCACCTTGTCGTAGCCCTCCTCCATCTTGCGCACCATCATTTCGACGGCAATGATGGCGTCGTCCACGAGCAGGCCCAGCGCGATGATGAGCGAGCCCAGAGAGATCTTGTGCAGCCCGATGTTCCAGTACCACATGGCCAGGAACGTGACGGCCAACACCAGCGGAATGGTGATGCCCACCACCAGGCCAGGGCGGACGTCCAGCGTCCAGCGCTTCCACAGCGGATGGCGGCCCGGGCGCTTGTGCAGACCCAGCGCCAGGAAGCTCACGGCCAGCACGATCACCACGGCTTCGATCAGCACCTTCACGAACTCGTTGACCGACGAGGACACCGACTTGGGCTGGTCCTGCACGTTCACGAACCGCACGCCCGCCGGCAGGGTTTTTTCGATCTTCTGCGTGGCGGTCTTCAGGGCTTCGCCCAGGCGGATGATGTCGCCGCCCTTGGCCATCGACACGCCGAGCGCGATCACTTCCTGGCCCTGGTGGCGCACCTTCACGGCCGGCGGCTCCACGTAGCCGCGGTGGATGTCGGCGATGTCGCCCAGGCGCAGCTGCGCGCCCGAGGCGCCGCGGATCGGCATGGCGCGCAGGTCTTCGACCGCACCGAACTGCCCGGCCACGCGCACCTGGACCTGGTCCTGCGGCGTCTGGATGATGCCGCCGCTTTCCACCGCGTTCTGCTGGCCCAGTTGCGACAGCACCTGGTTCATGTCCAGGCCCAGCTGCGCCAGGCGCTTTTGCGAGATTTCGATGTAGAGCTTTTCGTCCTGCACGCCGAACTGCTCGACCTTGGCCACGTCGGGCACGCGCAGCAGCTGCTGGCGCACGTCGTCGGCGAAGGTCTTCATCTCGGCGTAGCTGAAGCCCTCGGACTCCAGCGCGTAGATCACGCCATAGACGTCGCCGAAGTCGTCGTTGAAGAACGGCCCCTGCACGCCCTGCGGCAGGGTGGCGCGCATGTCGCCGATCTTCTTGCGGACCGTGTACCAGACGTTGGGCACGTCGCCGGACTTGGACGAGTCCTTGATGTTGAAGATGATCTGCGACTCGCCGGGCTTGGAGTAGCTGCGGATCTTGTCGGCGTAAGGCACCTCCTGCAGCGTGCGTTCGAGCTTGTCGGTGACCTGCTCGGCCACCTGCTGCGCCGTGGCGCCGGGCCAATAGGTGCGCACCACCATCGCGCGGAAGGTGAACGGCGGGTCCTCGTCCTGCCCGAGCTGGAAGTAGGCGCCAAAGCCCATCAGCATCAGCACGATCATCAGGTAGCGGGTGAGCGCCGGATGGTCGAGCGCCCATTTGGAGAGGTTGAAGCCCTCTTTCGGCTGGATCTGCGTCATGGAGCGGCCTTCAGCGGGCGGACGATGCGGTCGCGGCGGGCACCGGGCCGGAGGCCGCGGCACTGGCGGGGCTTGCCACGCCATTGACAGCCGTCTGCGCTGGACTGGATTGCGCTGCAGGCGTCTTGGGCTGGTACGGCACGACCTTCTGGCCGGGCGACAGCACGTGCACGCCCGTGGCCACCACCTGCATGCCCGGGGCCAGCCCCGAAGCCACCACGGCCTCGTTGCCGTCGGCCGTGGCGATCTGCACGGTTTGCGACCGCACGGTGCCGCTGGCGGCGTCGAAGACCCACACGGCCGTCTGCTGGCCATCCTGGCGCAGCGCGCTGGTGGGCAGCTTGATGGCCTGCTGGCCGGCCTGGCCCAGGGCCTCGGGCGTGACGTACACGGTGGCGCCGAGCGGCGGTGCCTCGGCGCCTTCGATGGCCACCTTGATCTGGAAGGTGCGGGTGACGGCATCGGCGCTGGCCGCCACCTCGCGCACCCGGCCGGTCAAAGGCGCGCCGCCCGACCACGACCGCACGGCCACCGGCTGGCCGGCCTTCACGCGGGCGACCTTGTCCTCCGGCACGACGAAGACCACGTCGCGGGGGCCGTCCTGGGCGATGCGCACCACCGGCGTGCCGGCGGACACCACCTGGCCCGGCTCGGCATCGATGCTGGTGACCACGCCCGACACGTCGGCCACCAGCCGCGTGTAGCCGGTCTGGTTGCCTTGCGAGGCCAGTTGCGCACGCGCCTGGTCGAGCGAGGCCTCGGCGGCCTTGAGGGTGGAGGCGCGGCGCTCCAGTTCGGCGCCGCTGATGAAGTTCTGCGCCTTGAGCGCGGCGTAGCGCTGGTAGTCGGCGGCGGCCAGATCCCGCTGCGTGGCGGCGGAGGCCACCTGCGCGCGCGACGCGTCGGCGGCCAGTTGGTAGTCGCGCGGGTCGAGCTGGGCCAGCACCTGGCCGGCCTGCACGCGCTGGCCCAGTTCGGCCTGTCGCTGCACGATCTTGCCCGCCACCCGAAAGCCCAGGCGCGATTCGATGCGCGCGCGCACCTCGCCGGCATATTCGAGCTGGGTGTTCAGCGGGGCGGCGCCCACGGTGAGCAGCTTGACCGAGCGCACCGGCTCGGGGGCGGGCTCGGGCTTGGAGCAGCCCACCCCGGCGAGGACGGCCGCGCCGACGGCCAGCCCCCCCATCGCGCGCTGCACCCAAGAAAATGCCCCGTGACGGGGCTGCGAGGGGAACGGCCGGGAAAGCCGCGGCGCGACAGAGGTGTTCATGCTGGTTCCGGGAAAGCGGTTCGTTTTAATGACTGACTGGTTAGTAATCTATGAGAAGCCCCGTCACCTTGTCAAGCGACAATCGCGCCGTGACGCCTCCCTCCTCCGATCCCCGCCCCCTCTCCGCACCGACCGGCACCCCCCAGGCGCCGGCCGTGACGCACTACGAAAACTTTCCCGTGGCCTCGCTGCTGTGCCCGCCGCACCTGCGCCAGCCCATCGCGGCCATCTACGCCTTCGCCCGCGCCGCGGACGACCTGGCCGACGAAGGGGACGCCGGCCCTGACGAGCGCTTGGCGGACCTGGCGGCCTACGGGGCCGAGCTGCAATCCATCGCCGCCGGCCACCCGCCCGGCGCGCGGTGGGCCGCCATCTTCGGCCCGCTGCAGGCCGTGCTGCGCAGCCATGCCCTGCCCGTGCCGCTGCTGGCCGACCTGCTGAGCGCGTTCACGCAGGACATCGCCCGCACGCGGGACGGCGCCGTGTACGCCGACCGGGCCGAACTGCTGGATTACTGCCGGCGCTCGGCCAATCCCGTCGGCCGGCTGCTGCTGCACCTCTACGGCGTGCACGATGCCGAATCGCTTGCGCGCAGCGACGCCATCTGCTCGGCGCTGCAGCTCATCAACTTCTGGCAGGACCTGAGCGTGGACATTCCGCGCGGGCGCCACTACCTCACCGACGCCGACTGCGCGGCGCACGGGGTGGACCGCGCGGCCCTGTCCACGCTGCGCACCACGCCCGCCACGCGCGCGCTGGTCAACGGCTGCGCGGCCTGGGCGCGCGGGCTGATGGACCAAGGCGCGCCCCTGGTGCACCGCCTGCCCGGGCGCGCCGGCTGGGAGCTGCGCCTGGTCGTGCAGGGCGGACTGCGCATCCTGGACAAGGTGGAGGCGCTCGACGGCGGTAGCCTGCACACCCGCCCGCGCCTGCGCCCGCTGGACTGGGCCCGCATGCTGGGCCGGGCCGTGGCGATGTAAGGCGAATTCATGCCCGGCAAGCGCGGCTTCAGTCGCGGCCCTGGAGGCCGAGAATCCAGGCATCGAATCGGCCTTCAGCACAATGAGTACTAGGGCATGACGCTATATTTTTTGCAGCAATCTATTTTGATTGAGCCGGTAAGGCACAGGCCTCGCGCAAGGCCGCCCCGGGATAGCGAGCATGCCCGCCCCCCGCCAGCCGGTTAGCCTGCGCGCCCCACAGCCCTCGCATTGCCCGCCATGTCCGTCAGCGTTTTCGACCTGTTCAAGATCGGTATCGGCCCCTCCAGCTCCCACACCGTCGGGCCCATGATCGCGGCACGGCAGTTCGCCGTCGCCCTGCGCGATTCCATGGGCCTGGCGCCCGTGCACCGCGTGGTGGTGGAGCTGTTCGGCTCGCTGGCCGCCACCGGCATCGGCCACGGCACCGACCGCGCCGTGCTGCTGGGCCTGGCCGGGCACGAGCCCGACCGCATCGATCCGGACCGGATCGGCCCCACGGTCGAGGCGATCCGCACGGGCGGCCACATCGACCTGCTGGGCATGCACCGCGTCGCCTTCATCGAAAAGGAGCACCTGCTGTTCCGGCGAAAGAGCCTGCCCTTCCACCCCAACGGTCTGAGCCTGCACGCCCATGGGGCGCAGGGCGAACTGCTGCTCACGCGCACCTACTACTCGGTGGGCGGCGGCTTCGTGGTGGACGAAGGCGGCCAGCGGGTGCTCAACAGCGTCGAGGCCCTGGACCAGGGCGCAGCAGGTTCCGGCACGGGCTTGCCCCACCCCTACCGCACCGCCGCCGAACTGCTGGCCCAGTGCGCCGCCACCGGGCAGAGCATAGCCGCCGTCACGCTGGCCAACGAAGGGCACTGGCACAGCCGCGCGCACGTGCGCCAGCGCCTGCTGCAGATCTGGCAGACCATGGCCGGCGCCGTGCAGCGCGGCTGCGCCAGCCACGGCAGCCTGCCCGGCCCCATGCGGCTGCAGCGCCGCGCGGGCCAGTTGCACCAGACGCTGTCCGGCCGCGCCGAGGAGGCGCTGCGCGATCCGCTGTCGATGCTGGACTGGATCAACCTCTACGCCATGGCCGTCAACGAGGAGAACGCGGCGGGTGGGCGCGTCGTGACCGCGCCCACCAACGGCGCGGCCGGCGTGATCCCGGCGGTGCTGCACTACTACGTGAAGTTTGTACCGGGCGCCGACGAGGACGGCATCGCCGACTTCCTGCTCACGGCCGGTGCCATCGGCATCATCTACAAGGAAAACGCCTCGCTCTCGGGTGCCGAGGTGGCCTGCTCGATGGCGGCCGGCGCGCTGGCGGCGGTGATGGGCGGCACGCCCGCGCAGGTCGAGAACGCGGCCGAAATCGGCATGGAGCACAACCTGGGCATGACGTGCGACCCGGTGGGCGGGCTGGTGCAGATCCCCTGCATCGAGCGCAACGCGATGGGAGCGATCAAGGCCATCAACGCCGCGCGCATGGCCCTGCGCGGCAACGGCACGCACATGGTCTCGCTCGATCAGGTCATCAAGACCATGATGCAGACCGGTGCCGACATGAAGAGCAAATACAAGGAGACCTCGCGCGGCGGGCTGGCAGTGAACGTGGTCGAGTGCTGAGTGAGGGCGCCGAATCCGGGGCTGCGCCATCGCCGGTGTGGTGAATAAGACGCACCTGCACGCGGGGGCGCGGGCAGGCCCTGCCTTTTTTCGTTACACGCACATACACTTTGCGGTTTTCGCCCGTGCGGGCGTCGGCGCATCCGCCGCCTTCCTTCATCCGCCTTTTTCGCCTCCACCCATGCATTTCCTTTCTCGACTGCGCCCCTGGGCGCTCATGGCGGCCCTGGCCGCGTTCGGCAGCGCAGCCCCCGCCTGGGCGGAAGACACCCTGGCGCGCATCGCCAGCTCGGGCGAGCTGAAGCTGGGCCACCGCGAAAAGTCCTTGCCGTTTTCGTTCAAGGACGCCAACGGCGCGGTGAAGGGCTACACGGTGGACGTGTGCCTGCAGATCTTCGACGAGATCAAGAAGGAGCTCAAGCGTCCCGACCTGCGCATGCACTACCTGCTGGTGGACGGCAAGAACCGCATCAGCGACGTGAAGGACGGCGTGGTGGACCTGGAGTGCGGCGGCACCGCCAACACGGCCGCGCGGCAAAAGGAGATCGCGTTCAGCCACCACATCTTCGTGGCGACCTCTTCGTTCCTCGTGCGCAAGAGCTCGGGCATCAAGACGCTGGACGACCTGCAGGGCAAGAAGATCGCCGTGCAGGGTAAGACCACTAACGAAGGGCTGCTGCGTGCCAACGAGCGCACCTACAACCGCCACTTCAACTACGTGCTGGCCGACAGCACGATCGACGTGGTCGGCGCGCTGGTCAAGGGCGAGGCCGATGCCGCTTTCGCCGACGATGCGGGCATCTGGATTCCGCTAACCCGCCTGGGCAAGAACGTGGACGACTACCAGTTCCTGGAAAAGCGCCTGTCGCTGGAGCCCTACAGCATCGGGCTGCGCAAGGACGACCCCAAGTTCAAGGAACTGGTGGACCGCGTGACGCGCCGCATGATCCAGGGCGGCGAGATGGCCGCGCTGTACAAGAAGTGGTTCAGCGTGGAGCAGCAAGGCATGCTCCCAATGAGCATGTTCATGAAAGAGGCGCTGCGCCGGCCGAGCGACATGGGTGTGGAGCAGATCGCCTTCTGAAGCCCGCCCGCCACCATGGCGGCAGGCAGTGGGGCCCGGAACCGATGGCCCCCGGGCCACCGGCTTACATGTAGCCTTGGTCGATCACCTCCTGGTGTTCTCGCAACTCTTTTTCCTTGCGCTCCCGAATTTCTTCTGGCGTGCTGGGAATCGAGTACAGCATCGCCGACAGGCCCTGGCTGTCAAACGCTTCTTCGATGTCCTTGGCCACGCTTTGCAGGGCGTCCAGCTTGCGGAAAGACTGGCCGAGGTCCATCTTCGCCATCTGGCTGAGTGAGGCATGCAGCTTGGGATCGGCATAGCGCAGGCCGTCCATCTCGTCGCTGGCGAGCAATTGCTTGAGCTGAGCCTGGCTCTTGATGATCGCATCGCGCTGGCCCGACAGTTCGTCGAACTCCTGGGCGGCCCTGAAGGTACTCACCATCTTCGCGCCGCTTCGGCGCATCGTGCCCTCCAGGTCGAAGGCCATGCCCGTCTGATCGACCTTGGTGAACTTGCCGGACAGGTCCGCCAGTTTCTCCAGCATCGGAAGGTTGGCCGTCAGTGCCTGGCTCACATGGTGCACCACAGGAATGTTCATCCTCGCCATTTCGTTGCGAAGGGCATTGTGTTCACGGGCCGCTGTTTTCTTCTGCGCGGTGAGGGTGTCATATCGGGCGCTCAGCGCGTCGTACTCCTTGTCGGACATGGCGTCGGTCGCGTTGTCCAACGCCGTGTCCACCTGGTGATGCTCTTTGATCACGGCGTCCATGCGGGCCTTGGCCTCCAGGTATTGCGCCTTGACCTGTCGGGTTCCGCGGATGAACTGCAATTTGGGCGGGGCCGTATCGGCTTCCGAGGACTGGGGCCTGGTCCGCCCGAAACTCGCGGACGACGCGGCCTGCTGAGGCCGTGCAGCCTGGGCCGTGCTCATCGGACCCGTCGGGCTTGCATGGGTCGTGGGACGCGACGGGCTCGCCGGGGTCGAGGGGCGTGACGGACTCGTGGGGCGTGACGGGCTCGAAGAGCCCGAGGAACTGGTGGAGCTCCAGGAACTGAGGGAGCTCGAAGAATTCGTGGAACCCCAGGAGCTCATGGAGCTGAGCGAACTCGATGAACTGGTGGGGCGCATCGACGTGCGGTGCACTCCCGGCTGGGATGCAGGTGCATTGCTGCGCCCATCGCCGAACATCTTCAAGCCCGCGGGCTCGGGCTGCTGTTTCCGCGGAGAAGGCGCGGCAGCCGTGGCGTGCTGGTAATTCGGGGTCTGCACGCGCTGCTGCTGTTGGCCAGCGAGGCCGGCCTGCTGGTTGGCCGGTGGGAACGAATGCAGGTTGACCCGGGGCTGTTGCGACTGCGGGCCTTGTGGACGGGCTGCGGCTCCATTGGTACGCGAACTCAATTTGGAGAACACGGTGTCCTGCTGCGGCCGGGACTGCGCGGCACCCGATTGGGTCTTTGCCTGACCCTTCGTTTTCGACGCCACCTCCTTGACGAAGCGGTTACCCGCCGATAAGACCTTGGAAGCGAACTTGGAACTGAGGGACATGGAAAAACCTTTCGAGGCGGTCGCTCGCCGTGCCTCGCATCGGGAAATCGCCGCTTGAAATGCACTGTAGGCAGGCCCTGTTCGAGCACGGCACTGCCACCCGAAAGCGCGAGCAGGAATGCGAAGGCACCCTCCCCTGGCCTGGCCGCAGGGCGGCCCCTGCCCCGAGCCAGCCCGGTTCGCCGCCGAGCCCGGGCGCCCATGGGAGAATCGCGCCCCATGACACCGGAACAGTACGTCCAGCAAAAAGCCGCCGCCTCGGGCAGCAGCTTCTATTACGCCTTTCTGTTCCTGCCCGCGCCGCGGCGCGCCGCCATCACGGCCTTCTATGGTTTTTGCCGCGAGGTCGACGATGTGGTGGACGAAGTCTCGGATGCCGGCGTCGCCCGCACCAAGCTGGCCTGGTGGCAGGCCGAGGTGGCTCAGTCCTTCGCCGGTCGTGCGACGCACCCCGTGATGCAGGCGCTGATGCCGCACGTGGCGGCCTACGGCATCGAGGAGCGCCACCTGCAGGCCGTGATCGACGGCTGCCAGATGGACCTGGAGCAGACGCGCTACCTCGACTTTCCCGGCCTGTCGCGCTACTGCCAGCTGGTGGCGGGCGTGGTGGGCGAGGTGGCCGCGCGCATCTTCGGGCAGACCGATGACCGCACCACCGAATACGCGCACACCCTGGGCCTGGCGTTTCAGCTCACCAACATCATCCGCGACGTGGGCGAGGACGCCATGATGGGCCGCATCTACCTGCCCGTGGCCGAGCTGCAGCAGTTCGACGTGAAGGCGCACGAGATCCTCAAGCGCCAGTATTCCGAGCGGTTCACCGCGCTGATGCGCTTTCAGGCCGAGCGCGCGCACCGGCTCTACGACGAGGCACTCGCCCTGCTGCCCACGGGCGACCGGCGCGCCCAGAAGCCCGGGCTGATGATGGCCAGCATCTACCGCACCCTGCTGCGCGAGATCGAGCACGACGGCTTCCAGGTGCTGCACCAGCGGGTGAGCCTGACGCCGCTGCGCAAGCTGTGGCTGGCCTGGAAGGTGCAGGCCCTCGGCCGCCTCTGACCGGGTTTTCTTCCATGCAACGTGTTGCCATCATCGGGGGCGGCTGGGCCGGCATGGCGGCGGCGGTGGCCGCCGCGCAGGCGGGGCACCGCGTGACCGTCTTCGAGGCCACCCGCGTGCTGGGCGGCCGCGCCCGCGCCCTGCCCGCCACCGATGCGCCCGGTGCGCCTGGCGCCCCGCCCCCCCTGGACAACGGCCAGCACATCCTGATCGGCGCCTACACCGAGTGCCTGCACCTCATGGCGCAAGTGGGCGTGGACCCGGACGCGGCCCTGCTGCGCCTGCCGCTGTCGCTGCGCTTCGCCGACGGCAAGGGCATCCGCCTGCCCGACATCGCGCCCCCCTGGGACGCCGTGTGGGGCATTGCCACCGCCCGGGGCTGGGGCCTGCGCCAGCGACTGGCGCTGATGACCACCACCGCCCGCTGGATGTGGGGCCTGGGCGGATTCCGCTGCGCGCCCGGCGATACGGTGCTGACCATCAGCCAGGGCCTGCCGCCGCAGCTGATGGCCGAGTTCGTCGAGCCGCTGTGCGTCTCGGCACTCAATACCCCCGCCGCCGAAGCCAGCGCCACGGTGTTCCTGCGCGTGCTGCGCGATGCGCTCTTCAGCGGGCGCGGCGGCTCCAATCTGCTGCTGCCGCGCACCGACCTGGGCGCGCTGTTTCCCGAACCCGCCGCGCAATGGCTGCAGGCCCAGGGCCACACCGTGCACCGGGCGCGCCGGGTGCAGGCCATCGCCCCCCAGTCACCGCCGTCGAGCGGCTGGACGGTCGATGGCGAGGCCTTCGACACCGCCGTGCTGGCCCTGCCCAGCAGCGATGCGGCCAGGCTGGTGGCCGCCTGCGCGGGCTCCGAGCAGGCCGCGCCGCGCAAGGAGCTGTGCTCCGCGCTGTACGACTGGGCGGCCGTGGCGCAGGCGATGCGCTTCACCGCCATCGCCACCATCTATGCGCAGGTGCCGGGCGCCCAGGGGCCCGTGCTGGAGAGCCCCATGCTGGCGCTGCGCTCTTCCATGCAGGAACCGGCCCAGTTCGCCTTCGACCGCGGCGTGCTGGGCGGGCCGCCGGGCCTGCTGGCCCTGGTGGTGAGCGCCTTCGAGGGCGACCGTGCCGAGCGCGAGCAGCAGGTGCTGCGCCAGGCCATGCGCCAACTGGGCCTACCGGCGCTGGACCTGGTGCAGACGGTGGTGGAAAAGCGCGCCACCTTCGCGTGTACGCCGGCCCTGCAGCGCCCGTCCAACGCGATCGCGCCGGGGCTATGGGCCTGCGGCGACTATGTGCGCGGGCCCTACCCCGCCACGCTGGAAGGCGCGGTGCTGGCGGGCACGGCGGTCGGGCAGCAATTGGGCAAAAAATAGGCCCTAGAGCATATTCCACTAGGGCATATAGCTACAAAAAAAATAGCAAATGCCCACTGTGAATCACGCCGGGCGGGGCAGCACGTCCGCCATCTTGAGCACGGACACGCCCGTGTTGCCCCAGAAACGCTCCAGGCTGTCGGCCCGCTCGATCAGCAGCCGCTGCACCAGCGGCTCCAGCGACGTGGCGGCGGGATCGGCCACCAGCAGGTAGCGCGGCTCCACCGTCTCGGGCACGCCGGCGGCGGTTTCGTTGACCTGCACCACCCAGTCCAGGGCGGTGAGCGCCTCCAGCACGGGCTCCAGCTGCAGCGCATCCACGCGCAGCGCCTGGCACAGCGCGCTCATTCGCAGGCCGCGGGCCGGCGTCCCGTGCGCCCGGTGCAGGGCCTGCAGCGCCTCCACCGCCAGCTGGAAGGTCCAGCCCTGGCCGCTCGCCCGGCGCGCCACCCCGTTGAGCAGGCTGGGCAGGTACGCCGCCACCACCGCGCCCAGCAGCACGATCACCCAGGCCACGTAGATCCAGACCAGCAGGATCGGCAGCGTCGCGAAGGCGCCGTACAGCACCGAATACGTGGGCACCGAGGCCAGGTACAGGCCGAGCACCTTCTTGGCCACCTCGATCCCCAACGAGACGAACACCCCGCCCGACCACGCATGGCGCCATTTGACCTGCGTGTTGGGCACGTAGCGGTACAGCGCCGCGGTGCCGCCGGCCAGCAGCAGGAATTCGATGGAATCGAACAGCAGCCGCGCGCTGTCGGGCAGCGCGTCGTGCAGGCCGCGCGAGGCCGAGGACGCCACCGACGTGGTGAGCGCCAGGCTCGCCGCCAGCACCAGGGGCCCCAGCGTGATGACCGCCCAGTAGATCAGCACGCGCTGGCCCAGGGGCCGCAGCCGGCGCACGCGCCAGATGTTGTTGAGGGTGCGGTCGATGGTCAGGACCAGCGCCAGCGCCGTGCCCAGCAAAATCGAAAACCCCGCCACGCCCAGGCCGCTGGCCTTGGCCGCGAACTGCGTGAGGTAGCCCAGCACCTGGCGCGAGATGCTGTCCGGCACCAGGCTGTCCACCAGCCAGCGCTGCAGCCCCGTCTGCAGGGTGCCGAAGATGGGAAAGGCGGTGAACACGGCCAGCGCCACGGTGAAGAAAGGCACCAGCGCCAGCAGCGTGGTGAAGGTCAGGCTGCTGGCGGTGAGGCCCAGGCGGTCCTCGCGAAAGCGCTCGCGCAGGGTGTGCGCCGTGGTGCGCCAGGGAAAGTGCGACAGATCGGCCAGGACGGCTTCGAAGCGCTGCGCGAGTGGGGCTAAAGGCATGGCCGATATGATGCCACCCCGATGGCCTCTTCCCCCCTCTCCCCTGGCGCGCCCCGCGCCGCATCCGGCACCGGCGCTCCAGCGGCCCCCGACGTGGCGGCCACCCGGTGGCTGGCCGTGGGCAGCCTGCTCGGCCTGATCGTGCTCAGCCTGGCCTGGGAGCTGTGGCTCAGCCCGCTGCGTCCCGGCGGCTCGTGGCTGGCGCTCAAGGCGCTGCCGCTGGCGTTTCCGCTGGCCGGGCTGCTCAAGCACCGCATGTACACCTACCGCTGGGTGAGCCTGGTGGTGTGGCTGTATTTCACCGAAGGCGTGGTGCGCGCCTGGAGCGATCCGGCCCCGGGCCGGTGGCTCGCGCTGGTCGAAGTGGCGCTGTGCCTGGCGCTGTTCACCGCCTGCGCGCTGCATGTGCGCCTGCGCCAGAAGCACGCACGTGCGGCCGCAGCCGCGGCGGCACCGGCCCCGTCCACGCCCTGAACACCCCAAAACCGCGTCGCCCCACGCCCCTTCCATTCCCCGTTTTTCGCGAGCATTCGAGAACACCATGTCCACCCTGATCGACACCCTGCGCCAGACCGTCGGCGCCGCCCATGTACTCACCGAAGGCGACCTCACCGCCTGGGAGCAGGACTGGCGCCGCCGCGCGCGCGGCAAGGCGCTGGCCGTGGTACGGCCCGGCAGCACGCAGGAGGTGGCTGCCGTGGTGCGCGCCTGCGCCGCCGCCGGCACCGCGATCGTGCCGCAGGGCGGCAACACGGGGCTCGCGGTGGGCTCCATTCCCGACGAGACCGGCACGCAGGTGCTGCTCAGCCTCACGCGGTTGAACGCCATCCGCGCGGTGGACGCCGACAACCTCACGCTCACCGTGGAGGCCGGCGCCATTCTGCAGAACGTGCAGGACGCGGCCGAGAAGGCGGGGCTGCTGTTCCCCTTGAGCCTTGCGGCCGAGGGCAGCTGCACCATCGGCGGCAACCTGGCCACCAATGCCGGCGGCACGCAGGTCGTGCGCTACGGCAATACGCGCGACCTGTGCCTGGGGCTGGAAGTCGTCACGCCGCAGGGCGAGGTGTGGGACGGCCTCAAAGGCCTGCGCAAGGACAACACCGGCTACGACCTGCGCGACCTGTTCATCGGCAGCGAAGGCACGCTGGGCATCATCACCGCCGCGACGATGAAGCTCTACCCGCAGCCCGCCGCCAGCCTGACGGCCTGGGCCGCGGTGCCGTCGATGGAACACGCCGTGCAGTTGCTGGCCCTGGCGCACAAGCACCTGGGCGCAGGCCTGACCGGCTTCGAGGTGATGGGCCGCTTCGCCCTGAGCCTGGTGGCCAAGCACATGCCGCAGCTGCGCGTGCCCTTCATCGACCAGGAAGACGTGCCCTACGGCGTGCTGCTGGAAAACAGCGACAGCGAGTCGGAGGCGCACGCCCGCACGCGCTTCGAATCGCTGCTGGAAACCGCCTTCGAGGCCGGCTGCGTGACCGATGCGGTCGTGGCCGAGAACCTGGCGCAGGCGCACCAGCTCTGGCACATCCGCGAAAACATTCCGCTGGCCCAGGCCGAGGAAGGGCTGAACATCAAGCACGACATCTCGGTGCAGATCCCCCGCATCCCCGCCTTCGTCGAATACGCCGACGCGCTGCTGCAGCGCGAGATTCCCAGCGTGCGGCTGGTCAACTTCGGGCACCTGGGCGACGGCAACCTGCACTACAACGTGCAGGCGCCGGCCGAGGGCGATGCCAAGGCCTTCCTGCGCGACGAGGAAGCCCGCGTGAACCACCTGGTCTACGAAGCGGTGGCGCAGTTCGGCGGCTCGTTCTCGGCCGAGCACGGCGTGGGCGCGCTCAAGGTGGACAAGCTGGAGAAGTACCAGTCGCCCGTGGCGCTGTCCATGATGCGCGCCATCAAGGGCGCGCTGGACCCGCAGGGGCTGATGAACCCGCACTGCATGCTGCCGGTGCACGGCGCCTGACGGCCGGGCCACCGGGGCGGCCCGGCGGGATCAGCGCCGCGCGTCTTCCAGCACCTTGCGCACGTCGGCGGGAAGGGGCACCGGCGCGCCGGCATCCTGCACGTCCCATTCCTCGTCGCCCGTCTGCAGCCACACGCGCATCGCGTCGCGCGACGGGTCCACTACCACAGCCGCCGCCTGGGCGTCCGGCTGGGTCGACCGGCGGCCGGTGATGTAGAGCAGGCCGCCTTCCTGCTGCAGCGGCGTGCTGACGGCCATGTTCTGCAGGAACTCCGGGTGGTTGACGGGACCGAGCAGTTCCTTGACCCGCACCCCCATGGGGCCGGTGCGCAGAAAGTCCGAGCCCTCCGAAGGCTTGCGGCCCACCTGCGCCTGCACGCTGGCCCAGCGGTTGGCGGCGGCCGGTGCCGCAGCCGTCGCAGCGGACGCGGCCGGCTTGGCGGGAGAGGACGTGGAGGCCGAGGGCGTGAGCGGCACGTGGGTGCCGCAGCTGGCGGCCAGCACCGCTGCGGCGAACAATGGCAAAGAGGACGAAAGGCGCATGGGGCGGATTTCCTTGGAATCGGGGAAGCAACCGGCGAGCTTATCCGCTGATGCCCCCGAATCTGGCGCGCCCCACGCCGTCCGCGGGCGTTTCGGCACGAGCACCCCGCGATATCAGACGGCCATGGGGGCCGTGATGTGGGCGTGGTGCTGGTAGCCTTCGAGCGAGAAGTCCGACGGCTCGACCGTCTCCAGCCACTCCGGCTCGTACCTGCCGGTGGCGGCGTAGTCCGGGATGCGGTCGGACAGCAGCAGCTTGGGCAGCGGGTGGGGTTCGCGCGTGAGTTGCTCGCGTAGCATGTCCACGTGGTTCTCGTAGATGTGCGCATCCCCGATGAAGTACGTGAACCAGCGCGGCGTGTAGCCCGTGAGCCGGCCCACCAGGTGCAGCAGCGCCGCCCCTTCCGCCAGGTTGAACGGCGTGCCGAGCCCGACATCGTTGCTCCGGATGTACAGGCACAGCGAGATTTCCTTCCTGCCCGGATTGGCCAGGAACTGATACAGCAGGTGGCACGGCGGCAGGGCCATTTCGTCCAGCTGCGCCCAGTTCCATCCGTGGAACAGGATGCGGCGGCTGCCCGGCTCGTTGATGAGCGTGTCCAGGCACTGCCGCAGCTGGTCGACGGCCTTGTAGAGGAGCACGCCGGACGGCTTGCCGTCCTCGCCGCCGAGCGTGCCGATGGCCTCGTATCCCCGGCCGAGCGCGTCCGCGATCTGCGCCGGGCCCTGCGGCAGCGCCGGGTCGATGAGCTTGTAGGCCGGCCACTGGCGCCACTGCACCCCGTACACCGACCCCAGGTCGTCCTCGGCAAGGCGGTAGGGGTTGGCCAGCCACTGTGCGTTCTCGTTCGCGTTCTGGTCCCAGACCTTGCAGCCCAGCGCCCGGAAATCGGCCGCGCTGCGGCGTGCGCGCAAAAAGCCCACCAACTCGCCCACCACTGACTTGAAGGCGAGCTTCTTGGTCGTGACGGCGGGAAAGCCCTGCTGCAGGTCGAACCGGAGCATCGCGCCCGGCAGGCTCAGGGTGCGGACGCCCGTGCGGTTGTCTTGCCAACTGCCGTTGTCGAAGATGTTCTGAACGAGGTCGAGGTACTGTTTCATGTGCCGAAGGGACGAGCCAAGGGCGGAATCGTAGCGCAAGGGGGTCCGGCAGCGCGCCTCAGGGCCGGGTGCCCTTGGCCAGCCGGCCGGCGATGTCGTCGATCACCGGCAGGAGGTCGGCCACCGAATCGATCACGTAATGCGCGCCCGCGCCCTGCAGCTTGCCAGCGGCCGCTTCGCGGCGGGCCTGCTGCGCGGCCGGCGGCAGGGCGTTCCACTCGGCCAGCGGCAGCCCCATCGCGTTGCCGCTGACGGCGACGCCCACCGTCCAGGTGCCCGCGTGCAGGCCCTCCTGGATGCCGACCTCGGTGTCATCCACCTTGACCACCGTGGCGGGCCACCACACCCCCAGGTCGGCAAAGCAGCGGAACATCATCAGCGGCGAAGGGCGGCCCGCTACGAGGTCGCCCGCGCAGACGAGGTTGTCCGGCGCATAGCCGCCGGCCGCGGCGATGGGCGACAGGATGTCCATGATCGGCCGGTTGTAGCCGGTGGTGGAGCCGATCTTCAGCCCCCGGGCCCGCAGCGCGGCCACGGTGTCCAGCGCGCCGGGAATGAAATCGGCGAAATCGGCCACCACCGCCGCATTCATGGGGGTGAAGACTTCGTAGAGGTGGTCGATGTCGGCATCGGCGAAGGGCCGGCCGTGCAGGTGCTCCCATTGCCGGGCGACCTCGGGCAGCAGGCTCAGGGCCTGGATGTGGTCCCACTTGGCGACGCCCATCGGGCCGCGGGCCTGCTCGATGTTGATCCGGATGCCGAATTGCGCGAACAGCCGCACGAAGGCGCCCATCGGCGCGCAGGAGCCGAAGTCGAGGATGGTGCCGGCCCAGTCGAAGACGACGGCGCTCAGCGTGGTGGTGGAAGGAGGCATGCCCATGTCGTGTCCTGATCGTGGCGCGGTGGGGAAAGGGTTGAGTGAAAGACGGCTCACCAGGCGCCGAAGGTGTCCTCGGCAATGCCGAAGGCGGTGCTGGCGCCGGTGCCGCTGGTGACGATCACCAGCCGGGTGGCGTCGTCGGGCCGGTCGATCAGGCAGTCGGTCGTGGCCGACGAGGGGTAGATGCCCACCCAGCGCTCGGTCACGCGGCAGGATTGCAGCTTCACCGTGTCGCGCAGGTGTCGCAGGATGAGTTCGTCCACCCGCTCGTCGGCGAAGGGCTGGGGCGCGGCGCTGTAGTGGTGCGAGTCGCCCACGACCAGGGAGCCGTCGGCGCTTTGCACCACGATGAGGTGGATGCCGTTGGCCAGCGATTCGGCCTCTTCTCGCTGGAGTTGCTCGCGCAGCGCGGCGGCGGCGGGCAGGTCGCTGTAGCCCCGGTAGCGCACCAAGCTCAGGTCGGCCATGACCGAGCCGGGCAACCGCAGGCCGGGCTCGGGCATGACGCGCAGCATGTGCAGCAGGCACAGGCGCAGGCCGTGCGGCGCCAGGCGCTCGGCGAACAGGCCGTGGATGTCCGAATGGGTGCAGACCACAACGCGCTCGGCGTGCAGCACGGCGCGTGCAGTGCGCACCCGCGGCGTGGCGACCTCCAGCACCGCCTCGCCGAAGCGGAACACCACGCCATGCGCCTCGGCCAGCCATTGGGTCAGCAAACCAATGGCCGTGCGCGATTCCACCCGCATCTCGTGCGGGCTGTAGAGCACGCCCTGGGCGCCCTCCAGCTGCAGCGCGGGCGCGCGGCGGGCGGCCTCGGCCACGCCGAGCAGTTCGCAGGCCTCGCCCATCTCGGTGCCCATGAACTCTTCGAGCACGGCCAGGGCCTGGGGCCGGAACGCCGTCAGGTACAGGCCGTGGTGCACGGCCTCGATGCCGGCCTGGGGCGCGACCTCGCCCCACACCTCGCGGGCCCGGCGGGCGCGGCGCCAGGTGTCGCCCGCGCCCTGGCCGGTGACGGTGATGAAGCCGAAGTTGCGGATCGAGGCGCCGACGCAGGCCGCATCGCGCTCAACCACGCAGACCTTCAGGCCGCGCCGGGCGGCGGTGTAGGCATGGGCCAGGCCGACGATGCCGGCGCCGACGACGATCACGTCGAAAGTAGGGTGGGTTTCCATGGTGCTTTTTCCAGGCGGCAGGGCGGTCTTCGTCGCTGCGCGCTGTGTTTTCAGGTAGTCATCGCCTTCATCGGGCCGGTGCCCGCCAGGCCTGGGTGCGCCGCTCGACCCAATGGCCGGCGGCCAGGTACAGCAGCGTCACCACCGCCGAGGTGGCGGCGATCAGCACCGCCATGGCCGCGGCCGGGCCGGTATCGCCGGCCTCGTCCAGGTTCAGGATGGCGACCGAGGCCAGCCGGGTGTCGGGCGAGTAGAGGAACACCACGGCCGAGATCGTCGTCATGGCGCTGATGAAGAAATAGCGCGACACGTCCAACAAAACCGGCAGGCAGATGGGCAGCGTCACGCGCCAGAAGGTCTTGTAGAGCGGCACTTTGAGCGAGGCGGACACCGCTTCGAACTCGGCGTCCAGCGCCTTGAGCGCCGTCACCACGGTGAGGTGGCCGGTCGTGTAGAAGTGCACCACCGTGCACAGCACCATCAGCGGCAGCGTCTGGTACAGGCCGTGCAGCGGATTGGCCGACGCGTTGAAAAAGAAGATGTAGCCCAGGCCCAGCACCAGGCCGGGCACGGCCATGGGCAGCATGGCCGCCAGCCGCACCACGGGCCGCAGGGCTTCCAGGCCCCGGGTCTTTTCCAGCAGGTAGGCGCCAACGAACACCACGGCCGTCCCCACCACCGCCGTGCCGCAGGCGAGTTTCAGGCTGTTGGCCAGGGCATCGGCCAGGTCGGCATCGATCAGGCCCGCGACGTAATGGTCCAGGCTGGGCGACAGGTTGTACGGCCACAGCTTGGCGAAGGAGGCGAACATCGCCATGCCGAACATGGCCAGCACCAGGGCGGCGATGCACAGGCAATAGAGCGCCATGGCCGCATCGAATCCGCGCGCGCGCCGCGGCACCAGCGCCACGGCGCGCGCCGTGAGGGTGGCGGTCTGCCGGCGCTGCACCAGCCCGTCGATGGCGAAGGTGAGCACCGCCGGCAGCAACAGCAGCAGCGCCACCACCGCGCCGCGCTGGAAGTCGTGCTGGCCGATGACCAGCTTGAAGACGTCGGTGGCCAGCACGTTGAAGTTGCCGCCCACGACCTTGGGGATGCCGAAGTCGGTGATGACCAGGGTGAAGCACACCAGCGCGGCCGAGATCAGCCCGTACTTGGCGCCCGGCAGGGTGATGGTGAAGAATTTGCGCAGCGTGCCGGTGCCGAGCGCATCGGCCGCCTCATACAGGCGCGCATCGGCCAGCGAAAGCGCCGTGACCAGGATCATCAGCACGTGCGGAAACACCGCGAAGCACTCGGCCAGCACGATGCCCGATGCGCCGTAGATGCCGGTGAACCCCAGCGCCGTCCAGAGGTCCCGGGCCACGCCCTGGTTGCCGAACCAGTAGATCAGCGAGATGGCCGACAGCAGCGAAGGCGCCAGCAGCGGCAGCAGCATCACCGTGCGCAGTAGCGCCTTGGCCGGCATGCAGCTGCGGGTCAGCGCATAGGCGAAGGCGAAGGCCAGCGGCAGCACGATGGCGGTCACCAGCAGCGACACCCACACGCTGTTCCACAGGCTGGTAAGCAAGGCGGGCGAGGCCAGGTAGGCAGCGAAGGCCCCCAGCCCCGACACCGCCCCGCCCTGCGGTGCATCCAGCGCCTTCGACAGGATGAGCAGCAGCGGCGCCACCAGTCCGACGCCCAGCAACACCACCATGCCCAGCAGGCCGAGGTGGGCCAGCCGGTCGCTCCAATGCACCCGCTGGCGCAGGGGCGCCGCGCGAACGGCCGCCGCCACCGCGCTCATGCGGCGGTGCCGGCGGCGAACACGCGCAGCCGGTCGGCGCGCAGGGCGAAGCGCACGCGCGTGCCTTCGCGCACGCCGAACTCGTCCATCTGGTTGAGCGAATACTGCAGCTGCAGCGGCTGTCCGCCCAGGCCGTCGACGTCGATCTCGGCCAGGCAGTTGCCGCCCAGGAACTCGATGTGGCGCACGGTGCCGGCGCACTGCAGCGGGTCGTCCTGCACGGCGGCACCGACCACGCGGTCCTCGGGCCGCAGGTACAGCGATACCGCGCTGCCCGGCCGGAACTCCGTGCCCGCCGGGCACGCCCTGCAGGCGCTTGTCGCCGCAGCGGAACCAGTGGCCGCCCTCGGCCACCGCATCCAGCCGATTGACCTTGCCGACGAAGTCCGCCACGAAGGGCGATGCGGGTTCGCGGTAGACCTGCATGGGCGTGCCGACCTGCTCGATCACGCCGTGGTTCATGACCACGATGCGGTCGGCCACCGACAGGGCCTCCTCCTGGTCGTGCGTGACCATGATGGTGGTCACGCCCAGGCTGCGCTGCAGCGACCGGATCTCGTTGCGCAGGTGCACGCGCACCGTGGCGTCCAGCGCCGACAGCGGCTCGTCCAGCAGCAGCAGGCCCGGCGACGTGGCCAAGGCGCGCGCCAGCGCGATGCGCTGCTGCTGGCCGCCCGACATCTGCGCGGGAAACTTCGGCCCGCTGCCCGGCAGCCCGACGAGGTGCAGCAGCTCCTCCACGCGCGCCGCGATCCGCGCCCGCCCCTCGCGCCGGTTGACCAGCCCGTAGGCCACGTTCTGCGCCACCGTCAGGTTGGGAAACAGCGCATACGACTGGAACATGATCCCGTAGTCGCGCTCGGCCGGCGGCGCCACCGAGATGTCCCGGCCCGCCTGCACGATGCGGCCGGCGGTTTGGGTTTCCAGCCCCGCCACGATGCGCAGCAAGGTGGTCTTGCCGCAGCCCGACGGCCCGAGAAAACAGACGAACTCCCCCTGGCGGATCGACAGGTCGATGCTGCCGAGCGCGGTGAAAGCGCCGAATCGCTTGTGAATCCCGCGAAGCGCGAGGAAGCTGCCGTCGTCGTTGTCCATCGGTTTTACTTCTTCGCTTCGCTCTTGCTGTCGTAGCGCCGGGACCATTCGGCCAGCGTGGCCTCGCGGCTGGCGGCGGCCTGGTCGAAGTCGAGTCGGATCAGGCGCGCCTCGTAGTCGTCCGGAATGCCGGCCAGCTTGGGCGCGATGCCCGGCTGGGCGGTGATGGCGAAGTTCTTGCCGTAGAGCTTCATGGCATCTTTCGACGACGCCCAGTCGGCCAGCTTCTTCGCCGCGTCCAGCTTCTTGGTGCCCTTGTAGATGGCGAAGCCTTCCAGGTCCCAGCCCAGGCCTTCCTTGGGGAACACCAGCTCGATCGGCGCGCCCTTGGCCTTGTTGGTGTGGCCGCGGTACTCGAAGGAGATGCCCGCGACGTACTCGCCGGAGGCGGCCATGTTGCAGGGCTTGGAGCCGGAGTGCGTGTACTGGCCGATGTTCTCGTGCAGCGCGTCCATGTACTTCCAGCCGCCGCCCTTGCCGCCCTCGTCGCCCCACATCTGCAGCCAGGACACCACGTCCAGGTAGCCGGTGCCGGAGGACGCCGGATTGGGCATCACCACCTGGCCCTTGAACTCGGGCCGGGTCAGGTCCTTCCAGGTCGTGGGCAGGGGAATGTTGCGCTTCTTGGCCTCCACGGTGTTGAAGCACACGGTGGCGCCGAACACGTCCATGCCGAACCATGCGGGCGGGTTCTTCTTGTCGCGGTAGGCCGGCATGATCGCGTCGATGTTCAGCGGCGCGTAGGGCTCCAGCATGCCGTTGCGGTCGAACAGCGCCAAGCTGGTGGCCGCCACGCCCATGACGACGTCCGCCTGCGGGTTGGCTTTCTCGGCCAGCAGCTTGGCGGTGATGACGCCCGTGGAGTCGCGCACCCACTTGATCTCGATGTCCGGGTTCACCGCATTGAACGCTTCCTGGTAGGCCTTGAGCTGGTCGGTCTCAAGGGCGGTATAGACGATCAGTTGCTGCTTTTGCGCGAAGGCCGAGCCGGCCGCAACGGCCAGGACCAGTCCGAGAATTGCCGCGGAAAGCGGCCGTGGGGTGCGTTGCATGGAAATGCTCCAGGGGTTGAACGGGTGGAACTTTGGTGCCCGCCCGTGTCATCCTCATGACATTCTTGCCAAGCAAAATGAGGGCCATGTTGGGCCGATTGTTTTTTGTAGATCGTAGACAATCTGCAAATTCGTCTTTTTTGGGAGTACCTGATCCATGGCCGTCCAGAGCCCCGCGAACGCCGCCATCGCACAGCTTCAGGGCAACTCGCTCGCCGGCCTCGTGCAAAACGAGATCGAGCGCATGATCCTGGCCTCCGAGCTCCAGCCCGGGGAGAAGCTGACCGAATCCACCCTGGCCACCCGCCTGGGCGTGTCGCGTGGCCCGGTGCGCGAGGCGTTCCGCATGCTCGACGAGGCCGGCCTGGTGCGCACCGAGAAAAACCGCGGCGTCTTCGTGCGCGACATCGCGCTGGACGAGGCCCTGGAGATCTTCGAGCTGCGCGCGGTGATGGAGATGTACATCGGCCGCAAGCTCGCCGAAACCTGCACCGCCGCCCAGACGAAGGCGCTGCGCCAATCGGTCGATGCCATGGACGCGGCCACCAAGGCCGGCAACGCGCAGGACTTCCACCGCTTCAACCTGGAGTTCCACGACGCCCTGCTGCAGCTGGCCGGCAACGCCAAGTTCACCGCCCACTACCGGCGCCTCATCAAGGAGCTGTCGCTGATCCGGCGCCGCAACCTCACCGTCGAATCCATGGCGGTGTACACCCGCGAGCACCGGCAGATCGTCAAGGCGATCGCGGCGCGCAATGCCGAGGCCGCGGGCCAGGCGATGTTCGACCACGTGATGAACAGCCGCGAACGCACCCTGCAGAACTACCGCCCCGCGCCAGAAGCACCCCTCGCCACGCCGGCCCCGGCGCGCCGGCGCGCCACGCGCACCACCGCCGAGGCCTGACCATGCCGCTGGCCTTCGACGACATCGCCCTGCTGTTCGAGCGCCATGGCGGCACGCAGTACAGCGGCGAGCCGGTCACGCAGACCGCGCATGCGCTGCAGACCGCCTGGCTGGCGCAGCAGGCGGGCGCGGACGACGAACTCGTCACCGCGGCGCTGCTGCACGACCTGGGCCACCTGCTGCAGGACCATGGCGACACCCCCACCGCGCACGGCATCGACGACCTGCACCAGTTCAGCGCCCTGCCCTTTCTGCGCGGGCTGTTCGGGGACCGTGTGCTCGACACCATCCGCTGGCACGTGGACGCCAAGCGCTATCTGTGCGCCACCCGGCCGCATTACCGGTCGGCGTTGTCGGCCGACTCGCAGCGCAGCCTGGTGCTGCAGGGCGGCGTGTTCGCTGCGCAGGAGGCCCGGGCCTTCATCGGCCGCCCGCACGCCGAAGAGGCCGTGCGCCTGCGGCTGTGGGACGACCAGGCCAAGGTCGAGGGCCTGGCCACGCCGGGGCTGGCGCACTTCCTGGGCATCGCGGCGCGGTGCCGCCTGCCGCAGCCTGCGGGACCGGCCTGAGTGCTGCGGCCCCGGGAGGTCACCGACACGCTCTAAGATACCGCCCCGTTGCGAACCCTTGGACGGGACGGCGCCTTCGGGCTCCGCCCCGTCTTTCCCGTCCCACCCGACGCCTTCCACCATCCACTCCCTATGTCTTCCGGCGGATTTCACGTACACGGCCCCCACGACCATGCGGTCGAACATGCCAGCCAGGGCCACGGCCCCCACGAGGCCCACGCGCACGAGGGCGGCGGATCGTCCACCAGCAAGATCGCCATGTTCACCGCGATCGTAGCGACGGTGGGCGCCATCTTTTCCTACATGGGTGGGGCCACGCAGGCCAATGCCGGGCTGCTGAAGAACGACGCGGCCATCCGCAAGACGGAGGCCTCCAACCAGTGGAATTACTTCCAGTCCAAGAGCACCAAGCAGTCGCTGACCGAAATGGCCCGCGATCTGGCGCCCGAGGACCGCAAGGGCAGCTACCAGACCAAGCTGGACCGCTACGAGACGGAGAAGAACGAGATCAAGACGCAGGCCGAGAAGCTGGAGCGCGAGTCGCTCGACTTCGACCACCAGAGCGAGGCCCAGATGCACCAGCACCACCGCTGGGCCCAGGCCACCACCGCGCTGCAGGTGGCCATCGCCCTGGCGGCCATCGCGCTGCTCACGCGCAAGAAGTGGCTGGAATACGGTATGTACGGCGTGGCCGCCATCGGCCTGGGCGTCGGCACCATGGCGTTCCTGCATTTCTGAGCGCGGATCCCCTCTTCCCGTCTTTGCGAAAGCCCCTTTCAATGGCCCTGCACCTGATTTATGCGCGCGCCGCCAACGGCGTGATCGGCAAGGACGGCACCATGCCCTGGCACCTGCCCGAAGACCTGGCGCACTTTCGCCGGCTGACCAACGGCTGCCCCGTGGTGATGGGCCGCAAGACCTGGGATTCGCTGCCACCGCGCTTTCGGCCGCTGCCGGGGCGCGCCAACATCGTGGTGACGCGCCAGCCGGATTGGCAGGCCGAAGGCGCCCGCCGCGCCGCGGGCCTGCCCGAGGCCCTGCGGATGGCCGAGGCCGAGGGCCCCACCACCTGGGTGATCGGCGGTGCGCAGCTGTACGCGCAGGCCTTGCCGCTGGCCACGCGCATCGAGGCCACCGAGATCGGGCAGGCGTTCGAGGGCGACGCCTACGCGCCCGAGCCGGGCCCCGAATGGGTGGAAACGGCGCGCGAAAGCCATCGGAGTGCCGACGGCCTGCCTTACACTTTCCTGACGCTTGAGCGGCACTGAAAAACCCCGCCCCTCTGAAAGGGCCGAGTAAGGCCGGGGTTCGAGGGGTTCGTCCGGGCCCTTAAGGCACGCGGTGACCGTTCAGTCGATGCAGAATCCGCGTGGCGGAATCGAAGGCGCCTTGTCCGGCCCCGATGCCACCGCTCGCCGCCCCAGGCGAGCCCCCTCCTTCCTACGAACCTCCAGCCGAGCCCACTGTGAAACTAGACGCCATTGACCAAAAGATCCTGGATCTGTTGCAGGAAGACGCGGACCAGCAAGGGGCCGAGATCGCCGCCAAGGTGGGGCTGTCGACCACGCCGTGCTGGCGCCGGGTGCAGCGGCTCAAGGAGAGCGGCGTCATCAAGAAGAGCGTGGCGCTGGTCGACGCGCAGAAGGTCAACGTCGGCGTGACGGTGTTCGTGTCGGTGCGCACCAGCACCCACACGCAGGAGTGGTTCGACAAGTTCAAGGCCACCATCCAGGTCATGCCGGAGGTCGTCGAGTTCTACCGCATGAGCGGCGAGATCGACTACCTGCTGCGCGTGGTGGTGCCCGACATCGCGGCCTACGACCGGGTCTATAAGAAGCTGATCGCCAGCAACCACCTGTGCGACATCAGCTCCAGCTTCGCGATGGAAGAGATCAAGTTCACCACGGCGCTGCCGCTCAATTACGCACGGTAGGCATCTGCGGCCGTTGGGCCGCAGGCACACCCGTTCGCCATCTGGCCGCACCAGGCGGTTGCTATATTTTTAATAGCGATATGCCTTAGTACTGATTGTGCTGGAGGCCTTTTTCCCCTATGCCTGCGCACCGGCCAGGCGCACCGCCCGTCAACTGCGCCACAGCGCCATGCCGCCCGCCAGGCTCCAGGCCCGGGCGTGGCCCAGCCGGCGCAGCGCCTTGGCGGCCTGCGCGCTGCGGTTGCCGCTGCGGCAAAAGAACAGGACGGGCGTGTCGGGCGACAGGGCCAGCCATTCGGGCAGCGCGTTCACCAGGGCCGACAGCGGCACGGCCTGGCGCTGCACGGGTGCCCCCAGGTCGGGCGCCCGGCCCAGGCGCTGCTCGTAGGGCTCCCGCACGTCCACCAGCAGCAGCGCGGGCTGCGGGGCCTGCAGCATCGCCTGCAGTGCGGCCGGCGCCATGTCGCTGCCCGCGGCGGATGCGCACGGCGAGTCCACGCGCACGCCGCATAGCATGGGCTGGCCGCTGGCCTCCTGCGGTGCCATGCCCTGCTCCAGCCGCGCCTTGGCCTGTGCGAAACCCGCAGCGTCCAGGCGCCCGTCGAGCACCTGCGCCAGCAGCGGCTGGGCGGCGCATTCCGTGGCGAGCGTGGTGGCGAAGCGGTGGTCTTCATCGTGCGCGGGCAGCAGCAGCGTCCGGGTGCCCAGGTGTTGCGCCATGCGATGCAGCGACGGCCCGAAGGCGAGCGGCGCGCTCTGCGCGAAATCGCTGCGCCCCAGCGCGCCCGGCATGACGGTGTCTCCCACGAACGCCAGGCGCAGGCCCTGCGCGCCGTGCAGCAGATAGGCCGTGGCATCTTCGGTGTGGCCCAGCGTGGCCAGGCGGGTGAGGTGCAGCGCGCCCAGGTCGATCCGTTCGGCGGGCTGCGGCCAGCCCAGGGCGTCCACGGCCTCGTCCGCGGCCGGGTGGCCGGCCAGGGCAGCACGCAGCGCAGCGGCGGATGAGGCGTGGTCGCCATGGCTGTGGGTGTCCAGCACCGCCGCCAGCGTGTAGCCCTGGCAGCGCACCAGCTGGGCCAGCCGTTCGGTCAGCTCGGGCAGCGGATCGATCACGGCGCAGCGGCGGCTGGCGGCATCGGCCACCAGGTAGCAGCACGCGCCATCGACCACGAAACGGGTCACACCTTCGACGGGCAGCGCGGCCGGTTGCGCCGGGCCCAGGCAGCTGGCACGCAGCGATTCGCCGCACGCGCGGATGCGGGCGCAGGCCTCGCCGATCAAGGCGGCATCCGCGGCCGGGCCGAACGACAGCCGCACGGCCGAGTCCGCCTGCCAGGCCGGCAACTGAATGGCCTGCAGCACGTGGCTGGGCTGGGCCTTGGCCGCGCTGCAGGCCGAGCCGCCGCTGACGCGCACGCCCGCGGCGTCGAACAGGTCCAGCAGCAACCGGGAGCCCACGCCCGGCACCGAGAAATTGAGCGTGGTGGGCAGGCAGAGCCCGGGCGGCGCGTTGAAGACGAGGCCGGGGAAGGCCGCCTCCAGCGCCGCGCCCAGCTGCGAGCGGTAGCCCGCCAGCACCGATGGCGGCTGGAACGTGGTGCCGCCCTCCAGCGCCGCCAGCACCGCGCCCAGAGCGGCGATGCCCGCCATGTTCTCGGTGCCCGAGCGCAGGGCGCCCTCCTGCCCGCCGCCGGCCATCATGGGCGTGAACGGCGCGCCCTCGCGCACGTACAGCAGGCCGATGCCCTTGGGCGCATAGAGCTTGTGGCCGGAGAACGTGGCGTAGTCGATGGGGTGGTCGGCCAGCTGCAGCGCCATCTTGCCCAGGGCCTGCACGCTGTCCACCAGCCACAGCGCGCCGCTGCCCGCCATCGCCTGCGCGATGCCCGCCAGATCGCTGACCACGCCGGTCTCGTTGTTGGCGGCCATGGTGCACACCAGCGCGGCGCGCGGCGCATGGGCGCGCAGCCAGTCGAGGTCGTGCCGGCCATCGTGCGCCACGGGAATGGGCAGCACCTGCAGGCCGAGCTGCAGCAGCGTGTTCCAGTGCCGGAGCGCCTCGGGCACCGCCTTGTGCTCGGTCGCGCCGTACAGCAACAGTTGTTGCGGCCCCGTGGCGCCGTCGCCGCCCGCGGTGCGCTGCCTGCGCACATGGTTGAGGGCCGACAGCACGGCGGTCTGGATGCCCTCGGTCGCGCCGCTCACGAACATCAGCTGGCCCGAAGGCGCACCGACCACCCGGCGGGCCCGGGCCCGCACCGCATCCATCAGCGCGCGGGCCTTGAGGCCGGTACTGTGCGTGCTGCTGGGGTTGCCGTAGTCGTCCGCCATCGCGGCCAGGGCGGCATCGCGGGCGGCGGGCAGGACGGGCGTGGTGGCGTTGGCGTCGAGGTAGATTTCCATGGCGTTGCTTGATTTCCGTTGATCCGGGTAAAAACAACCATGTTAGTAAGCCATATTGAGAATTTTTTTCTCATTTTCTGACACTATTTGAAATCAGCCTCCATCTGCCCACGCTTTGGCAAAGTCCGGGGCATGGAGGCGGCTGCCGGTCACCGCCCTGCCGATCCGGCGGGTCGGCCCGCTGGCGCCCGGGCGCTCGTCCACAATAGCGGGTTCGCCGCGGCCGGCCGCTGACCGAGCGGGTGCCGCGATGCCACCCCGCAGGGGATTGCCAGCAGCGAGCGGCCCTCGCGCGCTCCGCGATCCCGGTGAAGTCGAGAGAACCCAGAACATGCAGCAGCCGGCAGAAAACGCCCCCACCACCGCATCGCCATCCGCAGCGCCGTCCGCCCTCGGCACGCCCGCGCCCGCCGCGCCGCATCTGGGCAGCGACTTCTCGCACCACACGCCGATGATGCAGCAGTACCTGGCCCTGAAAGCCGCGTACCCCGACACGCTGGTCTTCTACCGCATGGGCGATTTCTACGAGGTGTTCTTCGCCGATGCCGAGAAGGCCGCGCGGCTGCTGGACATCACGCTCACGCAACGCGGTCAGTCCGGCGGGCAGCCGGTGGTGATGGCCGGCGTGCCCTTCCATGCGCTGGAGAACTACCTGGGCCGGCTCATCAATATGGGCGAGTCGGTGGCGATCTGCGAGCAGGTCGGCGAAGTGGGCGCGAGCAAGGGGCCGGTGGAGCGCAAGGTGGTGCGCGTGGTCACGCCGGGCACGCTCACCGACAGCGAACTGCTGTCCGACAAGGCCGAATCGCTGCTGCTGTCGGTGCACCAGGGCCCGCGCGCGCGCTGCGGCCTGGCATGGCTCAGCGTGACGCAGGGGCTGGTGCACCTGGCGGAGTGCACGCACGACGAGGTCGGCGCCTGGATCGCGCGCATAGGCCCGAGCGAGGTGATCTACAGCGCGGGCGTGACCGACCGCTTCGAGCAGCAGCTGAAGGCGCTGCGCCAGAACGGCACCTTCGCCTGCCCCTTGAGCCTGCGGCCGGACTGGCAGTTCGATGCCGCGTTGGGCGAGCGCAAGCTGCTGGAGCAACTGGGCGCGGCCAGCCTCGCCGCCTGGAGCGCGCAGGACCTGGCCCAGGCCCACGCCGCCGCCGCGGCGCTGCTGGCCTATGCCGAGCACACGCAGGGCCGATCGCTCACCCACGTGCACGGCGTGCGCGTGCAGCAGAGCGACGAGTTGATCGCCCTGCCCCTGGCCACGCGCCGCAACCTGGAATTGACGCGCACGCTGCGCGGCGAAGACGCGCCCACCCTCTTTTCGCTGCTGGACACCTGCATGACCGGCATGGGCAGCCGCCTGCTCAAGACCTGGCTGCTGGAGCCGCGGCGCGACCGCACCGAGGCCCGCCAGCGCCTGTCGGCCACGGCGGCGCTGCGTGGCAAGGCCTCGGGCACCGGTGCGTGGCAGGCGCTGCGCGGCGAGCTGCGCGGCGTGAGCGACGTGGAGCGCATCACGGCCCGCATCGCGCTGCGGCAGGTGCGCCCGCGCGAGCTGCTGGGCCTGTGCAAGACGCTACAAAAAGCAGAGCAGCTTGCCGGGGCATTCCATGCTTCGGAGCCGTTTTTGGCCCAGATCTTCGACCACCTGCGTCCGCCGGTCGATTGCGGCGAACTGCTGCGCGCGGCCATCCATGAAGAGCCGGCCGCGCTGGTGCGCGACGGCGGCGTGATCGCCCCGGGCTTCGACGCCGAACTGGACGAACTGCGCGGCATCCAGACGCACTGCGACACCTTCCTGCTCGACTTGGAGACGCGCGAGCGGGCGCGCACCGGCATCGCCAACCTGCGCGTGCAGTTCAACAAGGTGCACGGCTTCTACATCGAGGTGACCAGCAGCCACCTGGACCGCGTGCCCGACGACTACCGCCGCCGCCAGACGCTCAAGAACGCCGAGCGCTTCATCACGCCGGAACTCAAGACCTTCGAGGACAAGGCGCTGTCGGCGCAGGAGCGCGGCCTGGCGCGCGAGAAATGGCTGTACGAGCAGCTGCTGGACCGCCTGCAGCCGCACGTGCCCGCCCTCACCCGGCTGGCCCATGCGCTGGCCACGCTGGACGTGCTGTGCGCGCTGGCCGAGCGCTCGCTCACGCTGAACTGGTGCGCGCCGCAGTTCGCGCCCGAGCCCTGCATCGAGATCGAGGGCGGGCGACACCCGGTGGTGGAGGCGCGGCTGGCCGAGACCTCGTCCGGCAGTTTCATCGCCAATCACACGCGGCTGAACGCCAACACCCGCATGCAGGTCATCACCGGGCCGAACATGGGCGGCAAATCGACCTACATGCGGCAGGTGGCGCTGATCGTGCTGCTGGCCAGCATGGGCAGCCACGTGCCGGCCACGTCGTGCCGCCTGGGGCCCATCGATGCGATCCATACGCGCATCGGCGCGGCCGACGACCTGGCCAACGCGCAATCGACCTTCATGCTGGAGATGACCGAGGCCGCGCAGATCCTGCATTCGGCCACGCCGCACAGCCTGGTGCTGATGGACGAGATCGGGCGCGGCACGAGCACCTTCGACGGCCTCGCGCTGGCCAGCGGCATCGCCACACACCTGCACGACCGGACCAAGGCGTTCACGCTGTTCGCCACCCACTACTTCGAACTGACCGAACTGTCGGCGCGCCACCAGCACGCGGTGAACGTGCACGTGGGCGCGACCGAATCGGGATCGAACATCGTCTTTTTGCACGAGATCCAGCCGGGGCCGGCCAGCCGCAGCTACGGCATCCACGTGGCCCGTCTGGCGGGCGTGCCGGGCCCGGTGCTGAACCATGCGCGCCACACGCTGGCCGCGCTGGAGCAGCGGGCCGGCGAGGGCGAAACGCAGGTGGACCTGTTCGCCGAGCCGCCCGAGGCCGAGGGGCCCCTGGTGAGCCCGGCGGAAGCGGCGCTGGCCGAGCTGCAGCCCGACACCCTGAGCCCGCGCGAGGCGCTGGACGCGCTGTACCAGCTCAAGCGGCTGGTGCAGGGCTAGGACGGTCAGGCCACAGGCCCCGGGGCGGGGTCACTAGGCCGGCGCAACGGCGGGCTTCGCGGCCTTGGGCGCGCGCTCGAACCTGGTCTTGGCCGCGATCTGCTGGCTGTCGGACAGGCCATCCATATCGCGGTACAGGTGCACCGACAGGGCGATGTCGCCGGAGGTGTTCTTCAGGCTGTGGGGCACGTCCAGCTGGGTCGGCCCGAAGCCGTCCATGGACCCCTGGAGCCGCTCGTTCTTTTTGTCCTTGGTGGCCAAGGGCACCTGCGCACCGGCGGGCGAATCGCTCGGGGAGTAGATCCGCTCCCACAGATTGCCCTTCAGGATGAAGGAGGCGCATTCGTTCGGGTGGTCGTGGATGGGGGTCTTTTGCTTGTCCGCGAACGAGAACAGCTGCAGGCAGAACGACTCGCCCTCTTTCGCGTGGCTGTGCAAGAGGTACCGACCGTAGCCCGCCAATTCGTTGCTCTTGGGCTGGTAGATGTCGGTGGACAACTGCGCTTCTTTCAGCAGGCCCTCCAGCGCACCGGCCACGCAATCGCGCACGTCCTTGCCCGCGGCTTGCACGGAGGCATTTTGCAAAAGCTTCTGAACGCCGGCTTCCAGGCGCTTTTGGTTGGCCGCATGGGTCTGCCGGGCCTGCAGAGACAGCGTGGTGTACACCTTGTCGAGTTGGGCCTCGCGGGCTGCGATGCCCGCATCCGCGCCCGGCAGCGAGGTGCGGGGGCGCTTGGCCGAAGCACCTTCCGCGGTGGCGTCCGGCGACCGCGCTGGCAGGCCGTCCAGGCGGGCATCGCCGCCCGGCTGGCTCGAACCGGCAGGCCGCTTGTTCGAAGAGGCGGTATCGGCGACTTCGGCGCGTTCGGAACGGGGAGAAACGGCGCGGGAAGGGGAAGAGATAGAACTGGTCGTCATGGTTTGAAAGAGAGTGGATGAGGAAAGAAAAAGAGGGAGAACAACGGCGATCCACCGTGTCGCCACCCACCCGCCATTTTTCGAACCACAAGGCGGAATCCCACTGCCCATGCGAAGCCGAGCCCCAGGCATGCGAATGTCTTTTCATATTGCGAAATCATCTGAAACATTGGCGACACGCCGCACCGTTTGTCCCCTGTTTCTGCCGCACCGTCTTGGGGCAAGCCCGCAGCGCAACGACGACAACGCCTACACTCGACCCTTTGCCTCCGAAGTCACCCCCATGACGTATTGCGTCGCCATCAAGCTCAACGCCGGACTGGTTTTCCTGTCCGATTCCCGCACCAACGCGGGCCTGGATCAGATCAGCTCCTTTCGCAAGATGATGATCTACGAGAAGGCGGGCGACCGGTTCATGGTGCTGCTGTCCGCCGGCAACCTGAGCATCTCGCAGTCGGTGCGCGAGATCCTGCAGTCCGAGCAGCTCACCGACCGCGAGGGCGGCGAGCCGATGACGATCTGGAACGCCAAGAGCATGTTCGACGCCGCGCGCGTGCTGGGCGCGGCCGTGCGCCACGTGCATGAACGCGACGGCGCGGCGCTGAAACGTTCGGGCGTGGACTTCAATGTCTCGCTGGTGTTCGGCGGGCAGATCCAGGGCGAGGGCATGCGGCTCTTTCAGGTGTACTCGGCGGGCAACTTCATCGAGGCCACGTCCGAGACGCCGTACTTCCAGGTGGGCGAATCCAAATACGGCAAGCCCGTGCTCGACCGCGTGCTGACGCCCGACACGCCGCTGGACGAGGCCGCCAAGTGCGCGCTGGTGTCCATGGACAGCACGCTCAAGTCCAACCTGTCGGTGGGCCTGCCGCTGGACCTGGTGGTGTATGAGGTGGGCCAGTTCGCCACCGACAAGATCGTCTGCATCGACGAGCACAACCCCTATTTCCGCATGCTGCACAACAGCTGGGGCGAGAAGCTGCGCGAGGTGTTCGACAGCATCGAAGACCCCGCATGGCACGGCGGCCTGACCGAGGTGCCGATCAAGGTCGAACCGTCGCGCAGCCGCCCGATCAAGAAGATCACCAACCCGCGCGACAAGCTCGTCTGACGCCCCGGCGGCACGCCACCACGGCAGCAGCTACTGACTGAAGCCCCATGCTCCCCATCGTCTTCTCGCACGCCAACAGCTTTCCGGCGGGCACCTACTCGGTGCTGTTTCGCCACCTGAAGGACCGGGGTTTCGATGTGAACGCCCTGGACCGCTACGGGCATGCGCCCGAGTACCCGGTCACCAACAACTGGCCGCACCTGGTGCAGCAATTGGCCGACTTCGCGCAGGAGCAGGTGCAGCGCGCGGGCGGGCCGGTGTTCTTCGTGGGGCATTCGCTGGGCGGCTTCCTGAGCGTGATGGCCGCCGCACGCCACCCCGAACTGGCGCGCGGCGTGCTGATGATCGACTCGCCCCTCATCAGCGGCTGGCGCGCCAGTGCGCTGGGCATGGCCAAGCAGACGCAGCTGGTGGGTGCCGTGTCGCCCGGCAAGGTCAGCCGCGCCCGGCGCAACGCGTGGGCCAGCCCCGACGAGGCGCTGGAGCATTTCCGCAAGAAGAAGGCCTTCGCGCAGTGGGACGGCGAGGTACTGCGCGACTACATCCAGCACGGCCTGCGCGAGCAGGAGGGCCGGCACATGCTGCATTTCGACCGGGCCGTGGAGACCGCCATCTACAACACCCTGCCGCACAACCTGTCGCAGCTGCTGCGAGCGCACCCGCTGCGCTGCCCTGCGGCGTTCATCGGCGGGCGCTCATCGGCCGAGGTGCGGCAGGTGGGCATGGCGATGACGCTGACCATCACCCAGGGGCGGGTGACGGTGCTCGACGGAAGCCACCTCTTCCCGATGGAACAGCCCAAGACCACGGCCGCCGCCATCGAGGCCGCGCTGCTGAATCTCATGGCGGTCCGGACCGCCTGAGCCTCTGGCCCCCTGGTCGCACTGCGCGCGTACGGCTTCCGATCCGCGCAGCGCCAAAGTGCCGCTGAGCGAGCTCTGAGAGGCAAGCCAGAGGCTGCAACTCGTACATCCCGCGCCCGAAAGGGGCGCCATGGCCACTCTCCGCGTCATGGCCACCCGCTGCAGCAGCGGCAACCGCTTTTCGTGTGGCCAACGCACCGCATTCATCAAAAAAATGGAATCTGCGGAGAAAGTTCTCATACACTGCGGCAGCGTTACAACGTGATACAGCATGCCTTATCCCGACACAACCCGCCCCCGCTGCGCTGCTCTCGAGTCCAGCCAGGCCCCCTGCCCGCCCTGCGGCGGCCTGCGCACATGACACGTCGCCCGGCACCTCCCGGCGGGCGGTGCGCCCGCCATTCGCGCACGGTGCGCTGACGCACAAGCCACCGCGTCGCCCCCATTGCCACTGCTGCCATGCGCCTGTTCTCCCGCCTGCATCCGTGGTCCCCAGCCTTCCTGCGGTGCTGGTCGCGCCGCCTTCTGCGTGGCTGGGTGGTGATGGTGGCCGCATTGCTCGCCCCTGCGGCCCAGGCGGCACCACCGCTGGTGCTTCACGATGGCATGCCGCCCGCGAACCTGTGGCAAGCCTTCACGGTGCTGGCCGACCGCACCGCCGCACTGACCGCCGAAGAAGCCCTGGCAAGCCCTGGCGCATTCGCCGCGCCGGCCCACACGGGCGGATCGCTCGGAGTGCACACGGGCGCCCTGTGGCTGCGCGCCACGCTGGTCAACCAGGCGGGGGCGAACACGGAGTGGGTCGTGAACATCGACTACCCCGCCCTGCACCAGGTGGACCTCTACCTGGCGCAGGGCGGCCGCATCGTGCAGCAGGCCGCCATGGGCAACATGCGCCCCTTCAGCCAGCGCCCCTGGCAATCACGCACCCCGGCGATGGGCCTGGAGATGGCCACCGGCGTGCCCTACGAACTGCTGGTGCGCGTGCGCACAGGCGGCAGCATGGTCCTGCCCGCCACCGTGGCGCAGGCGCCGCAATTTCTCTCGGGCGCACTCGCCGAGCAGATGCTGCAGGGCCTGTTCGCGGGACTGGCCCTTTGCCTGCTGATCTACAGCCTGGGCCAATGGATCGGGGGGAGCGAGCGGCTCTTTCTGCACTACGCGCTGCTGGTCGCTGCCAGCACGGGCTTTTGCCTGCAACTCTTCGGGATCGGGGCGCAATACCTCTGGCGCGACCAGCTCTGGATCGAACTGCACATCGCCACCCTGTGCGGCTTCGCGGCACTGGCGACCACCTTCCTGTTCCTCGGGCAGGCGCTGCTGGAGGGCAAGGCGCGTGGCGGTTTCTTTCGCACCATGCAGGGCGGCGCCGCGGTCAGCGCGGTGCTGGGTGCAGCCTTCCTGGTGGACGGGATCGACACGCGCACGGCCATGGTGCTGCTCACCGCCCTGGGCCCCCTGCCCTGGCTGATGAGCGTGCCGGTGGCCTGGGCCCGCGCGCGGCGCCGCGATCCGCTGGGCGCCACGCTGCTGCTGGCCGCCGCCGCGTTCTTCATCGCGGCGGCCACCATGGCCGGCCTGTCGCAAGGCCTGCTGCCGGCCAACGGCTGGACACTGCATGCCCTGCAGATCGGCACGGTGGTGGACATGCTGCTGTTCATGCGCGTGCTGGGGCTGCGCACGGCGGCGCTGGGCCGGGCCGCGCGCGATGCCCGCCGCGAGCGCGACGCCATGCGCTCGCTCGCGCACACCGACCCGCTCACCGGCCTGGCGAACCGGCGCGGGCTCGACCTGGCGCTGGCGGCCGCGATGGCCCGGTGCACGCCAGAGCATCTGGCGGCCGTGTACATGCTCGACCTGGACGGCTTCAAGCCGGTGAACGACAGCCACGGGCACGACGTGGGCGACCAGCTGCTGGTGGCGGTGACAGCACGCCTGCACGAACACCTGCGCCACACCGACACGGTTGCCCGCATCGGCGGCGACGAGTTCGTGGTGATGGCCAACGACCTGGCCAGTCCCGAGCAGGCGCATGCGCTCGGCAACCAGTTGCTCGATGCGTTTCGCACCCCCATCGTGCTGGGCGATCTCGAACTGCACGTGGGCCTGACCATCGGCTACGCCCTGGCGCCGCTGGACTCCACCGAGCCGGCCCTGTTGATCAAGCTGGCCGATGCCGCCATGTACACCGGCAAGCAGAGCGGCAAGTTCTGCGTGCGGCGCAACACCGGGGACCTGGCGCTGTTGTCCTCCTGATGCCTCGCCACCCGGTCCCCACAGCCCATCCGCCCCAAGCCCCTTTTTTTTCCTTCCATCGTCCAACCACCCAAGGAGCTTCACCCCATGGCCCACCGCAAGAGTCCCGCCCGCATTGCCAAGGACGCCCGCGTCGCCCACCTGAACGCACTGGCCGCCAACCAGCCCGCAGACGATCCCACGCCATGGCAGGCGCTGGCCGCGCTGGAAGACGGCCTGCTCGGGCGCATCATCGTGCCCGGCGATCCGCGATACGAAGAGGACCGCCAGGAGTCCAACCCGGCCTTCCAGTCCTACCCGTGGGTCATCGTGTACTGCGCTTGCGAGACCGACGTGGCGCTGTGCCTGGCCTACGCCCGCACCTTCAACGCCTGGGTGGCCGTGCGCTCGGGCGGCCACAGCACCGCCGGCTATTCGGTCAACAGCGGCATGGTGATCGACCTCAGCCTGATGAGCGGCGTGGTGCTGGATCGCGCCCAGGCGCTCGTGCATGTGCTGCCCGGCACTCAATTCGACCAGTTCAATGCGGCGATGAACAACACCGGCTGGCACGTTCCCACCGGCGCCTGCGGCAACGTGTGCGTGGGGGGCTTCGTGCAGGGGGGCGGCTACGGCTACACCTCGCGCGCCTTCGGCATCCAGAGCGACCTGGTGGATTCGATGCGCGTGATGCTGGCCGACGGCACCACCGTGACGGCCAGCAAAACGGAGAACCCGGACCTCTTTTGGGCGCTGCGCGGCGGCACGGGGGGCAACTTCGGCGTGGTGCTGCAGGTGACCTACCGCATGGTGCCGCTCGACCAGGTGTGGGCCTGGTCCATCAGCTGGGATGCGGCGCACGCCGCGCAGGTGCTGGAGCTGTTCCAGACCAGCTACATGAAGTTGGGCGCGCCCGACACGCTCGGCTACATGATGAATCTGGGCTACCTGAACGGCAAGCCCGTGTACATGGTGCAGGGCATGTTCTGCGGTTCGCGCGAGGACGGCATGCACGCCATCGCCTCCCTGCTGACCGTGCCGAGCGCGAAGCTGCTGGTGGACAAGACGGGCACCTACCCGGACATGAACAGCTACCTGGAGGACGAGCCCTACACGTTGCCCGACAACCTGCCCCCCCACATCTGCGAATCCAAGGCCAGCGCGTACATCGCGCAGCCGGTCACCCAGGCACAGTGGCAGCAGCTGGTGGACTATTTCAGCACTTCGCCCAACACCTGGTCACTCGCCTACCTGGAACCCTATGGCGGCGCCATCAACCGCTACCCCGCGGCCGACAGCGCCTTCATCCACCGCCACATGGATTGCGACCTGGTGGTGGACGTGTTCTGGCGCGACGAAGAAGAGCGCGCCCACATGGAGCTGTGGCTGGCGGGCCTGATGGAACTGGTCAAGCCGTGGCTGTGCGGTGCCGTGTACCAGAACTACCCCGACGCCACGCTGGAGAACTTCGCCGACGCCTACTGGGATGCCCCCACGTACGCCAAGCTGCAGCAGGTCAAGCTGCAGTACGACCCGACGAACTTCTTCCATTACGCGCAGAGCATCGCGCTGCCGCCGCCTCCGAAAGACTGACCCGGCGCATGAAGCCACGCATGCCACTCGCACGCAAGCACGGGCGGCATGCCGGCCAGGCCACCGGCCGGTCAAGGCCGCTCGGCAGGTGGCTCGGCGTAGCGCACGCAGCCCGAGCCCGCGCGCTTGGCGGCATACATGGCCTGGTCCGCCCGGCCCATGAGCACCTCGATATCGCCCTCGATGGGCGGATACGTCGCCACGCCGATGCTGGCACCCACGCGCACGTCGCGCCCCTCCACCCGCATCGGCTGGCCCAGCGCATCGATGATGCGGTGGCCCAGGCTGTTGGGGGCGCCATGGTCCACGTCGGTGTCCAGCATCACGAGGAACTCATCGCCCCCCAGCCGGGCCACGGTGTCCTGCGCCCGCACCACGTTGCCCAGGCGTTTGGCCACGAGCCGCAGCACCTCGTCGCCCACCTTGTGGCCCTGCTCGTCGTTGATCTTCTTGAAGCCGTCCAGGTCGATGAACAGCAGCGCCACCGTGCCGGCCTGGTGGCGCGCGGCCTCCAGCGACCGTTCGCAGCGGCGGTGGAAGGCCGAGCGGTTGTACAGACCGGTGAGCGAGTCGTGATTGGCCAGGTACTGCTGCTGGCGCGAGATCTCGATCTTGGAAGAAACGTCCTGCACCAGCGACATGATCGAGGTCACCCGGCCTTCCGCGTCGGTGAGCGCGGAGTTGAACCATTCGCAGTGCATCTCGGTGCCGTCGCCGCGCAGGAAGCAGGTCTCCACGCGGTTCTGGGATTCGCGGCCCGATTGCAGGCTGGCCAGGGCCTGGGTGAGGTTCTCGTCCATGGCCGCCGTGCCCGGCAGCGCCAGCAGCGACCGCGCCTCGACCTGCACCACATCTTCCCAGCCCATCAGCTGGATGGCGCGTCGCGAGCAGTGCAGCAGCCGCAATTCGTGGTCCATCTCCAGCACGGCCAGGGGGCTGTTGTCCATGTGCGAAGACAACCGCTGGTTGGCCGCGCGCAAGGCGTTCATGGTCACCTGCAGTTCATGCACATCCAGGGCCGTGGTGACGAAGCCGTCGATCTCGCCCTGGGCGTTGCGCCAGGGCGCAAGGCAGATGGTGCGCCATTCCTCGAAGCCTTCAGGGTTGTGCACCAGGCGCTGGTAGTTCAGCCGCTCGCCGCGCAACACCCGCTCCACGAACGGCATGAAGCGCGAATGGTTGTAGTCGCCGTACAGTTCCAGCAGCGTCTTGCCGACCAGCTCCGAGGCGGGCGCGCCGAACCAGCGGGCGTATTCGTCGTTCACGTACACGACGCGCTGCTGCCGGTTCACCGCCGCCACGGTGGCGCCCACGCTGCGTGTGAGCAACCCCAGCATCTCTTCGGCTGAAAACTCGGCGGCCGCCCTCGACGCGGGCAGCGTGCGAAATCCCGGCAGCTCGTTTGGCGTCATACGGCGGGAACCTTTGACTGTTGTCGTTGGCGGCGTGGGCAACCGGGGCTAAAAGGGGCGCTGCGGCAGCCTGCGGCCGCCATCCCCCGGCATTCCGGCTTGCGCGGGGCAGCTTATCACTTTCTGTTACCAATGCCTCAGCGGATGGGCTGGCAGGCCGCCACTGGGCCGGCGCCCCGTCAATCCGCCCAGGTGACCCACCCGGTCCAGGCGGTCACCAGCACCACGATGCCGAAGCCGATGCGGTAGTACGCGAACGGCACGAAGCTGTGCGTGCTGATGTAGCGCAGCAGCCAGCGCACGCAGAGCCACGCACTGATGAACGAGAACACCAGCCCGACCGAGAACAGGGGCACGTCGCCCACCGTCAGCAGGTGCCGTTCCTTGTACAGGCTGTAGACCCCCGCACCGATCAGCGTCGGGATGGCCAGGAAGAACGAGAAGTCGGTGGCGGCCTTGCGAGACAGCCCCAGCAGCATGCCGCCGATGATGGTGGCGCCGCTGCGGCTCGTGCCCGGCACCATCGCCAGACACTGCGCCAGCCCCACCTTGAGGGCATCGAGCGGCGTCATGTCGTCCACCTCATGAACGCGCACCGCGCGGGGCGAACGGCGCTCGGCCCACAGGATGACGAAGCCGCCCAGGATGAACGTGCTGGCCACCACCACGGGCGTGAACAGGTGCTCCTTGATGAGCTTGCCGAAGATCAGCGCCAGCACCACGGCGGGCAGGAATCCGATGATCACGTTGAGTGCGAAGCGCCGCGCCTGCCGCTGCGTGGGCAGCGCCACCACGGTGGCCCGGATCTTCTGCCAATAGACCAGGATCACCGCGAAGATCGCCCCGGTCTGGATGGCGATGTCGAAGACCTTGGCCTTGGCATCGTCGAACCCGAGCAATGAACCCGCCAGGATCAGATGCCCGGTGGAAGAGATGGGAAGAAACTCGGTCAGGCCCTCGACCACCCCCATGATGGCGGCCTTGACCAACAATACGACGTCCACTGGCGCTCCTTGAAATGACAGCGGGGATTATCGGCGCGCCGCAATAGCGGCGGCCGGTTCCGGGGGCCGATCGCACGAAGGCCGTTTCACCTCGGCGCGAGCATCAATTCAATTGGTGGTCAGCAAGAAGATATATCGTTTTCGGTTATGCGTGTTGTTTTCTAAAGTCTGGGTCATGTCGAACTTCCACACCACGACGACGCCATGACAAACACCCCTGCACGCATTCCTTTCCATCTTGCTTTTCCCGTCCGCGACATCGCGGAAGCCCGCGCTTTCTACGGGCAGCTTCTGGGCTGCCCTGAAGGCCGAAGCGCTCCGGAGTGGGGCGATTTCGACTTCTACGGCCATCAGATCGTCGCCCACCTGGCCCCCGAAGAATGCGGCCACAGGGCGAGCAGCGCCGTGGACGGGCATGACGTACCCGTTCGGCATTTCGGTGCCATCTTGCCCATGGACACATGGCAGGCCCTGGCAGAAAAGCTGGCTGCAGTGCAAACAAAATTCGTCATCGAGCCGTACATCCGCTTCAAAGGCGAACCTGGCGAGCAGGCAACCATGTTCTTCCTGGACCCCTCGGGCAATGCCATCGAGATGAAGGCCTTCGCAGACCTGGGTTCGCTCTTCGCCAAGTGAGAACGCGATGAACCCTTTCCTCACCATCCGCGCCGGCGTGGCCGCGGTGCTCATGGCGCTTGCAGCTTCGGCCTCTGCGCAAACCGATACCTTGAAAAAGATCAGGGAGTCGGCGACGGTCACGATGGGCGTTCGCGATGCATCCGGCGCCATGTCGTTCACGACGGGGCCGGGCAAATACACCGGCTTCCATGTGGAGATCTGCGAACGCGTCATTGCCGACCTCAAGAAGGCCGTGCAACTCGACCGGCTGGAGGTGAAGTACCAGCTGGTGACACCACAGAACCGCATTGCGCTCGTTCAAAACGGCACAGTGGACCTTGAATGCGGCACCACGACGAACAACCTCGCACGCCAAAAAGACGTGGCATTTGCCCCAACGCTCTATGTGGAGGGGGTTCGCATCGCGGTCAGGTCGGGCTCCACCATCCAGTCGACGGCCCAGTTGGCGGGCAAGACGATCGCGGCCACCTCGGGCAGCACCTCGGTGCAGGTGCTGCGAAAGCTCAAGAGCGACGCCTCGGAACTCCTGGCCAAGGACAACAGCGAAGGATTCCTGCTGCTGGAGACGGGTCGCGCCGACGGTTTCGCGGCGGACGGGCAGATTCTTGCAACGCTGATCTCCAAGAGCAAAACCCCCGGGCAATACAAGCTGCTGGACCAGGTCCTGAGCACCGAACCCATCGCCATCATGTTGCCCAAGGGGGATCCGGCATTCAAGCAGGTGGTCGATCAGAGCATCGTGTCACTCGCCAGGAGCGGGGAAGTGGCGCGCCTCTATGACAAATGGTTCATGAAACCGATTCCGCCGCAGAACGCCACTGTCGGGCTGCCAGCGACCGAAATGACCCGAGCCGCCTGGGCCGACCCCAACGACAAACCCATGGAAGAGTACGAGGCACGCTGAATGCGTGAGCACCCTATGACACACAACAGCAAATCGGTTCCGACCAGCGACTATCACACCGTGGTGGCGGTCGCACAGAAATACGTCGACGGCCTGCGGATCGGCAGCATCGAGGCGATTGCCCAGGCCTTCCACCAGGACGCGGTGATGTACGGCTTCACCCATGGTGAACTGCTCGGAGGCCCGGTGGCCAACCTGTTCGACTTCGTGCAAAAGAATGGAAAGGCTCCGGAGATCGCGGCCCGGCTGGACGTTCTGGCCATCACGCCCACCACGGCCGTGATCCGGGTCGACATGGAAAAGGATGCCATCGGCGCCGACTACAACGACTATCTCACGCTCATCAAGATCGGGGGCGATTGGAAAGTCATCGCAAAGGTTTACCACCAGTTCGGCTGAGGCTCAACGGATGCCGCGCCACCGCGGCATTCACGCTATGGCTTTTTAGGGCGACGGGAGGCCTGGATGTGCGCCTTGGTCCCGGCCGGCACCTTCACGCGGCCGATCTGCGAAGCCTCTTCCAGGCTCCGCGAGAAGTGGGCCACGACCGGCGAACCGGTCTGGGCCCGACGCTGGAGCAACCCGATCTCCCGATAGAAGGTGTGTTCCTGCAGCGAGATCACACGCACGCCATCGGGCAACGGCAGATGGGCTTCCACCAGCGGAACCACCGCAACGCCCACCCCTTTCGATGCGAGATGAATGAGTCCGGGAATCTCATCCAGTTCGATGGCCTCATTGACCGCCAAGCCCTGGCGCCGCAGGAAACCTTCGACCATGCGGCCACCGAACGAGACCCGGTCATAGCGAAGAAATGGCCGCTCCTGGATCAGGGTGCGCCAATCCTTGCGGGCCGTCCCCTCGTTCGGACCGACCAGCACGAAGGGCTCGTGGACCAGCGCTTGCCACGCCATGTCGGAGGGCATGCCAAAGGGAGGGCGGATCATCACCGCCGCATCGATTTTTCCCGCATCGAGATCGTCCATCAACCGCATGGAAACACCGGGCGAGACGTGCACACGGACCAGCGGAAACAAGCGCCTCAGGCCCTCCAGCGCACGTGCCACGAGCGTCGGCTGCGCCGAGGCAATGGAGCCGATGCGCAGAACCCCTTGCGTGGCGCTTTCATCGGAGGGATCGCCGAGCTTTGAAAAGAGCGCGCAGATGACCTCCGCACGCTCGACAGTCGTTTGTCCGGCCGCGTTCAGCGTTGCAGAGCGGCCGGTCCTGTCGAACAGGGGAAATCCCAACGCGTCCTCGAGCCGCTTGATCTGGCTGCTGACGGCCGACTGGGTCAGTCCGATCTGCTCCCCCGCTGAGGCGAAGGTTCCGTACTTGCAGACCGCGATGAGGGTCTTGAGTTCAGGGATCATCGACGAAGCGTCCCAGAAATCGATGGAAATCCAAAGAATCCGATGATTTTTTTGTGGCTCAGATAGAAGGCCGCGGCAAGGCTCTCCTAGAAGTAGCCGTGCGATGGAACCTGCACCTCTTCGTCGTTCGCCGCACTGCCGGCCCCCACGGGCTCCTGCACCACCACCTGGTTTCGCCCGCCTTGCTTGGCCATGTACATCGCGGCATCGGCGCGGGCGAAGAACTCGAGGGCGGTTTCGCCCAGCACGTACTGGGTGACACCGATCGACACCGTCACCCGGCCCCGCAGACGGGGGTTTTCCCAAGCGTGCGACTCCACCTGCACGCGGATGCGCTCGCAGGTGTTCAGCGCGGGGAGCAAGGGCGTCGCGGGAAAGATCACCAGGAATTCTTCGCCGCCGTACCGGCCGAAGTAATCGTCGGCCCGCACAGCGCCCTGCCCCAGCTTGGCAAAGGTGCGAAGCACTTCGTCCCCTTCCAGGTGGCCCATTTCGTCGTTGATCCGCTTGAAGTGATCCAGATCCACAACGGCCATGCAAAGCGGAATGCCGCTTTCGTCCGCCAACTGCTTTTGCTCTTCGAGGGCGGCCAGGACAGACCGCCGGTTCAGGCATCCCGCCAGAGCGTCGCGGCGCGCGCTTTCGGTAATGGAGCGCACTTCGCTGCTTTTCTTTTGCAGCAACCGGTGCAACATGCGCACACGCCCCATCAACAGCACATAGGCGGGTAACGCCAGTGCCAGGGACACGATATGCAGCACTTCCAGGCGCAGCAAGGCGGTATTTTCGTTCTGGGCATAGTGCAGACCGCTGATCGCGCCGTAGACCGCGAGGATACCGACGCACACCGCCAGTGCCATGTTGCGCGACAGGGTGAACAGGCCATAGGCCATGACCACGAACAAAAACGGCGCCAGGGCGATCTGCGTGACGGGCTCCAGATAAAAAACCAGAAGCAATGCGCCCGCCGAGCCGATCACGATGGGCAACCGCATTTGGCGGTCGGCGAAATGCTCGTGCACGCCCAAATAGAAAAGGCCCATGAAAGCGACCACCAGCAATGCGATGAGGGCCGCGACCATCAACACCGTGGAAAAACCCACCACGCCCAAGCCAAAGTAAACCAGCACGCAAGCCAGATACAGCAAGCACAGCAGGACCGGCACCATCCGCGTGCGAGGGCGGTCCATGCGCCGCCGCAGCATCAAGGCCACCCCCAGCTCCGATTGGGGTGAATGCGTGGAGGGCTCGAGCTCGTGCAACTCTTCACTCATTGGAAACGCATCCGTATTTTCAAAGCGCATGCGCCGGCGGGCACGTAACGTGTCCCATAAATCCCTAAAACCCATGGAAGTGTTTCCTTACGATCGAACCGATGCTCGCGCCTTGACCAGTGATAAGCAAAATTTCATTGCCAATATTACATATTGGTTCATTCAGGACAATAGTCGAAGCGCAATAGATAGGCTTTCTTGATGTCCCATTTAGGAAATCGAGAGAGTGGGCGGTTTAAAACGGACCTTGCATACAAGCTTTTACCCAATAAGGCAGTAAGACAGCAGCCCGTCGCACGGCAACGCGCCCCCGGCGCGGGCTCCGAGCCTAACCGGGTCGCGCGTTCTCATTTCAGCGAATGCGAACCGAATTGCGCGGTAAACACCCGTTGGCGCTTGGAAAGAACGGCAGCTTAAAGGCCAATGGAGGTTGCTTGGTTTCCCCCGTCAGCGGTTCCAATCGGTGAGAAGCGGTCAAACACCATATGAAACATATATACTTCACATACGTTTCGTATAGAGGTGACTGATGGGAATCGTCAAAATTTCGGATCTGATGCATGAAAACCTGCGCGTCGCAGGCAACGCACTCAGCCGATCAATCAATGCGCAGGCCGAGCACTGGATGCGCGTCGGCATGCTCACCGAGCTGTATCCGGAGTTGAACCACCGGGAAATCTGCCAGTTGCTGATCCGCGCCGAGCTCGCCGGGGGACTGGACATCTCGGTGGCTGCCAAGGCCTCCTCGGGCAAGCCCGCCCCCTCCTCGCCCGGGCAACACTGATGGCCAGCGACATTCGCATCAAGTCGGCCGAGCAGATCGCGATGGCCCGGCAGGCCGGGCAACTGGCCGCGGAGGTCCTCAGCATGGTGGCATCCCACGTCGTGCCCGGCGTGAGCACCGAAGCGCTCGACCGCATCTGCCATGACCACATCGTGAATGTCCAGGGCGCCATTCCAGCCAATGTGGGCTACCAGGGGTACCCCAAGACCATCCTGACCTCCGTCAATCAGGTGGTTTGCCATGGCATTCCCTCGGCAGACAAGATCCTGAAGCGGGGCGACATCATCAACATCGATGTCGCCGTCATCAAGGATGGCTGGTTCGGCGACACCAGCCGCATGTACTTCGTCGGTGCCCCCAGCACCTTGGCGCGGCGCCTGGTGGACACGACCTACGAAGCCCTGCGGGCAGGCATCCAGCAAGTCCGGCCCGGGGCGACGCTGGGCGATATCGGCCATGCCATCCAGTCGGTCGCCCACCGCGAGCATTTCAGCGTGGTGCGCGAATACTGCGGACACGGCATCGGTCAGGTCTATCACGAAGACCTGCAAGTGCTGCACTACGGCCGGCGCGGAGAGGGGCTGCGGCTGGAGCCTGGCATGGTGTTCACCATCGAGCCGATGCTCAACGCGGGCAAACGCGAGACCCGGCAACTGTCCGATGGGTGGACCGTGGTGACGAAGGACCGATCCCTGTCCGCCCAGTGGGAGCACATGGTGGCGGTCACGCCTGAGGGGTACGAGGTGCTCACCGCCTGGCCCGACGGGACGTGCACCTACCCGCCGCTGTTGGCCGGCGAACGAGCCCCTTGATCCCACGCCTGCAGCGGCTTACCTCAGGATGGGCGTGACGCCGGGCAGTTCGCAGGCGTAGATCGCATTGCGCAGGGCGGCGATGACCTCGTAGCGTGGAAAGCTCCTGCGCCAGGCCAGCACGATCCGGCGCACGGGTGGCGGCTGGCCGGTCTCCTGCTGGATGGGCAGGTAGCGGATCTGGCTGTCGTCGTTGCGGCGGCGTTTTTCGGCAGGATGCTCGTCATCCTTGCGCCGTTTGTAGCCCGAATGCATCTGGTCCTGCGGCACCGACAGCCGCGGCACGAGGGTGATGCCCATGCCGCGCGAGACCATGTGCTTGATGGTCTCCAGCGAGTAGCCTTCGAAGGTGTGGCTCACCCCTTCTGCGTCGCCCAGCGCTGGCGCGGCCTCGGGGCTCAAAGCCTCCAGATGTTCCCGCAAACTCTCGTCGGCCTCCAGCAGCAGCAGGGTCTCGCCCTGCAGCTCGGTCGTGGAGACGCTTTCACGCTGGGCCAGGATGTGCGAGGCAGGCACCGCGGCGATCAGGGGTTCGTCGTACAGGGCCGCCTTGGCCAGGCCGGTGGAGCGAAAGGGCTCGGCCATGATGGCGCAATCAATCTCCCCGGTGCCCAGCATTTCGATCAGCCGCTCCGTGAAGCTGCCTTTGAGAATGAGCTCCATCTGCGGCGTGCGGGCCTTGGAGTGGTGCACCAGCTCGGGCAGCAGATACGGGCCGACGGTATAGGACACGCCGATCTTGATCGTGCCGGCCAGCGGGTCCTTGCCGCGCTGGGCGATTTTCTGGATGGCGGCCGCATGCTCCAGGATCCGCCGGGCTTCGTAGACGATCTCCTCGCCCACCGGCGTGACCGACACCTGTCCCGCCGTGCGCTCGAACAGCTTGAGTTCCAGTTCCTCTTCCAGCTTCTTGATGGCCATCGACAGCGAGGGCTGGGAGACATTGCAAAGGTGGGCTGCGCGGCTGAAACGCTTTTCCTGGGCAAGGGCGACGATGTACTTGAGTTCGGTGAGCGTCATTGTCTGGGAGGAAAAAGGAACGGCGACTGGGGTGGCACGGTTTAACACCAATCCATGAAGCAAGTATTACGCCGATTTCATTACGCCGACTGAATACCCTGATCCGGGTACCGCGCCATTGCCAGAGCCAGGACCAGGGGTGTGCCGGGGAGAAGGTCACACCCTCCGGAGCACCGCCAGTTTCCCACCGCTTCGCCGCGCGCTCACAGCGCGCTCACTGCGGCCCTGCCTCACCCTCCCAGGGGGCCTGCCATCCGCCGCCCAGCGCTTGCACCAGCGTGGCGGCCGCCAGTTGGCGGTTCACCTGCAGCTGCAGCAGCGCGCGCCGTGCCGACAGCGCGGTGACCTGCGCCGTCACCACCTCGGTGTAGCTCACCTGACCCTCTCGGTAGCGGTTCAGCAGTTGCTGCTCGGTGAGATTGGCGGCCGATACGGCCTCCTGGCGCAGGGGCTCCTGCGCCTGCAGCGTGCGCAGCACGGTCAACTGGTCCTCCACGGCCTGGAAGGCAGTCAACACCGTCTGGCGGTAGGTGGCTGCTCGGGCGTCGCGGGCGGCCTCGGCACCGTCCACCCGGGCAGCGATGGCGCCGCCGTCGAACACCGTCTGCGCCACCGACAGCCCCAGCGACAACAGCGCGCCCGAGGCGCTGAACAGATCGCCCACGCTGGTGCCGCTACGGCCCAGCGAGGCCGTGAGGCTCAGGCTGGGGTAATAGGCCGAGCGCTGCACGCCGATCTGCGCATTGGCCGCGGCCACCGCGCGCTCGGCCGCGGCAATGTCGGGGCGGCGCTGCAGCAGGGTCGACGGAATGCCTGCGGGCACCTCGGGGGCCCGCATGTTCCAGGGCGCGGGTGGCAGCGTGAACGAGGCCGGTGCCACGCCCGTCAACACGGCGATGGCGTGTTCGTAGCGGGCACGGTTTTGCTGCATGGTGGCGAGGTCCGCGCGCGCGTTGGCCAGTTGGGTGCGGGCCTGCAGCACGTCGGAGTTGGCCACCACGCCAGCGGCGTAGCGGTTCTGGGCGATCTGCAGGCTGCGTTCGTAGCCCTGCACGGTGGCCTGCAGCAGGTCGATTTCGGCATCGGCTTCGCGCAGCTGGAAATAGGCCGCCACCAGCGAGCCCACGGCGGACAGTCGGGCCGAGGCCAGATCGGCCTCGCTGGCCTGGGCATTGGCGCTGGCGTTGTCCACCGCGCCGCCCAGGCGCCCCCACAGGTCGGGTGCCCAGTCCGCACCCAGTGCCGCCTGCGTGGTGGTGCCGCGGCGGGTGGAGCCCTCGCCGCCCGCGCGCGAGCCGCTGCCCGACAGGCTGACCGAGGGCAACAGGCCGGCGCGCTGCTCGCGCACCAGCGCCTGCGCCTGGGCATAGGCCGCCACGGCGGCCGCGATGTTCTGGTTGGACAGTTGCACCTGCGAGGCGAGGCGGTTCAGGTCGTCGTCCTGGAACAGCGTCCACCAGTCGCCGCGGTCGATCGCATCGGCGGGCGCGGCGGGCTGCCACACCGCCCCCGCTTCCTTGAAGGCGGTGGGCAGGGGCAGTTCGGGGCGCTGGTACACGGGCGCCACGGAGCAGGCGGCCAGGGGCAGCAGCGCGCCCAGGCAGGCCACGCGCACGGCGCGGGGTGCCCAGGCAAGGGAAGGAAAAGCGGATGTCATGGTTGTTGCAGTGGAGACGCAGCGGCACCCGCAGGCGGGGCCGCGCGGCTCAGTTGGTGTTCGTTGGCGGAGCGGCGGCGCAGCTTGTCCAGCAGCACGTAGACCACCGGGGTGTTGAGCAAGGTCAGCAGCTGGCTGGCGATCAGGCCGCCGATGATGGCCACGCCCAGCGGCTGGCGCAACTCGGAGCCCTGCCCGAAGCCGATGGCCAGCGGCAAGGCGCCCAGCGCGGCCGCCAGCGTGGTCATCAGGATGGGACGAAAGCGCAGCATGCAGGCCTCGCGCACCGCCTCCAGCGCCGACAGGCCCCGGGCGCGCTCGGCCTCCAGCGCGAAGTCGATGATGAGGATGGCGTTCTTCTTCACGATGCCGATCAGCAAGAACACGCCGATGAGCGCGATGATGGTGAACTGCATGTTGAACAGCAGCAGCGCCAGCACCGCCCCCACGCCGGCCGAGGGCAAGGTGGTCAGCACGGTGATGGGGTGGATCAGGCTTTCGTACAGCACGCCCAGCACAATGTAGATCACCACGATGGCCGCCAGGATCAGGAAGAACTGCTGCGACTGCGATTGCTGGAAACCGAGCGCCGTGCCCTGGAAACTGCCGCGCACGTTGGTGGGCATGGCGATGTCGGCCTCCGCCTGCTCGATGACCTGCCGCGCCTGGCTCAGCGAGGTGTTCCCGTCCAGGTTGAACGAGATCGTCGTGGCCAGTTCGCCGTCCTGGTGGTTGATGGAGGTGGGCGAGGCCCGCTCCACCACCTTGGCGATGGCGCTCAACGGAACCATGGTCGATGCGGTGTTGCTCAGCACCTGCCCCGTGGAGGCACCGCGCTGGCCCGGATTGGCGGCCGTGCCGGTGGCCCCGGTCGGGTTGGACGCCACGAAGATGTCGGCCAGCGCCGGCGGACCCTTGGTGTATTCCGGCGCCCACTCCATGATGACCGAGTACTGGTTCAGCTCGCCGTAGATGGTCGCCACCGAGCGCTGGCCGAAGGCGTTGTAGAGCGCGCTGTCGATGGCCGAGGCGCTCACGCCCAGGCGCGAGGCGCTGGCCCGGTCCACCTCCACATAGGTCTCCACGCCGTTGTCGGCCTGGTCGGTGTCCACGTCGGTCAGCAACTCTTCCTGCTTCAGGCGCTCGGCCAGGCGCGTGGCCCACAGCCGCATGTCGGCCAGGTTGTCGCTCTTGAGGGTGTACTGGTAGGTCGAATTGCTGGAGCGACCGCCCATGCGCAGGTCCTGCACCGGGCTCAGGAACACCTGCAGGCCGGTGATCTGCGCCAGCTGCGGCCGCAAGCGGCCGATCACGGCGTTGCTGCTGTCGGCGCGCTCGCCCACGGGCTTCAGGTTCACGAACAGAAAGCCTCCGCCCGCCCGCCCGCCACCGGAAAATCCCACCACCGTGTCCACCGCCGGATCGTTGCGGATGATGCCCACCGCCTGGCGCAGCTTGCGCGCCAGGGCGTCGGAGGAGATGCTCTGGTCGGCCCGCAGCCCGCCGTTGAGCTGGCCGTTGTCCTGCTGCGGAAAGTAGCCCTTGGGAATCTTGCTGAACAGGTACACGTTGAGCCCGATCACCGCCAGCAGCACCAGCATGACGAGCGCCTTGCTCGCCAGCGCCCAGTCCAGGCTGTGGGCGTAGCCGCGCAGCATGCCGTCGTAGCCCCGCTCGGCCCAGCGCGCGAAGCGGCCGAGGGGCTTGGCCTGGGCGGGGTCTTCCGAGCGCAGCAGCCACGCGCACATCATCGGTGTGGTGGTGAGCGAGATCACCAGCGAGATCGCCACCGCCACCGACAGCGTGACCGCGAATTCGCGGAAGAGGCGCCCCACCTGCCCGTCCATGAACAGCAGCGGGATGAACACCGCCACCAGCGACAGGCTGATCGACAGCACCGTGAAGCCCACCTCGCGCGCGCCGAGCAGCGCCGCGGCCATGCGGTCCATGCCGGCCTCGATGTGGCGGCTGGTGTTCTCCAGCACCACGATGGCGTCGTCCACCACGAAGCCGGTGGCCACCGTGAGGGCCATCAGGCTGAGGTTGTTCAGGCTGAAGCCCAGAAAATACATGATGCCGAAGGTGCCCAGCAGCGACACCACCGTGGCCACCGCCGGAATGACCGTGGCGCGCGCCTTGCGCAGGAACAGGCCCACCACCAGCACCACCAGCGCGATGGAGACCATGAGCGTGAACTCGATCTCGCGCAGCGACGATCGGATGGAATTGGTGCTGTCCGATGCCACCGACACCTGGATGTCCTGCGGCAGCTGCGCCTGCAGGTCGGGCAGCAGCGCACGCACGCCGTCCACCGTGTCGATGATGTTGGCGCCCGGCTGGCGCGTGATGAGCACGATGATGGCCGGGTCGCCGTTGAACAGGCCCAGCGTGCGCGTGTTCTCCACGCCATCGACCACGCGCGCCACGTCGCCCAGGCGCACGGCGGCGTTGTTGCGCCAGGCGATCACCAGCGAGGCGTAGTCGGACGCCTTGCGCGAGGGCGAAGGCGTGTAGATCTGCAGGCGCTTGCCATCGCCTTCGATGGCGCCCTTGGGGCGGTTGGCGTTGGAGGCCTGGATGGCCGCGCGCACGTCCTCGGTGCTGATGCCGTAGCGGTTGAGCGCGAACGGCAGCAGTTCCACGCGCACCGCGGGCAGCGAGCCGCCGCCGATCTCGACCTCGCCCACGCCCGCCACCTGCGAGATGCGCTGGCTCACCACGTTGGAGACCGCGTCGTAGATCTCGCCCGGCGTGCGCGTCTTGGAGGTCAGCGTGAGGATGATGACGGGCGCATCCGCCGGATTGCGCTTGCGGTAGGTGGGATTGCTGCGCAGCGTGGCCGGCAGGTCCACGCGCGATGCGTTGATGGCCGCCTGCACCTCGCGCGCGGCGCTGTCGATGTTGCGGCTCAGGTCGAACTGCAGGCTCACGCGGGCCGAGCCGGTCGAGCTGCTGGACGTCATCTCGTTCACGCCCGCGATCACGCCCAGCCGGCGCTCCAGCGGCGTGGCCACGCTGGTGGCCATGGTCTCGGGGCTGGCGCCCGCGAGGCTGGCCGACACCGAGATGGCCGGGTAGTCCACCTGCGGCAGCGGTGCCACCGGCAGCACGAAGAACGCGGCGATGCCCGCCAGCGCCATGCCGATGGTCAGCAGCACAGTGGCGACCGGGCGCTCGACGAAGGGGCGCGACAGGTTCATGGCGTGGGCCCGGAGGGTGCCGCGCCGGACTGCGCGGGCGCGGCGGCCGTGCCCCGGCCCGTCCAGCGGCGGCCCAGCCGGTCGAAGGCCAGGTAGATCACCGGCGTGGTGAACAGCGTGAGCATCTGGCTCAGCACCAGGCCGCCGAAGATGGCCAGGCCCAGCGGCCGGCGCAACTCGGCCCCCTCGCCCCAGCCCAGCATGAGCGGCAACGCGGCGAACAGTGCGGCCAGGGTAGTCATCAGGATCGGGCGAAAGCGCAGCAGCGCCGCCTGATGGATGGCCTCTTGCGGGGCCATGCCTTGCTCGCGCTCGGCGTCGATGGCGAAGTCGATCATCATGATCGCGTTCTTCTTGACGATGCCGATCAGCAGGATGATGCCGATGATGCCGATCACCCCCAGGTCGTTGCCCGTCACCATGAGCATCAGCAAGGCCCCCACGCCGGCCGAGGGCAGCGTGGACAGGATGGTCAGCGGGTGGATGTAGCTCTCATACAGCACGCCAAGCACGATGTACACGCACACCATGGCCGCGAGGATGAGCCACAGCTGGCTGGACAGCGATTTTTCATAGGCGCCCGCTGCCCCGAGGAACTGCATCGACAGCCCCGCCGGCACGCCGATCTCCTGCGCCGCCGCGCGGATGGCATCGACCGCGTTGCCCAGCGACACGCCCTCGGCCCGGTCGAAGCCCAGCGTGGCGGCCGGGTACTGCGCCACGCGGGTGACCTGCAGCGGTGCGAGCTGCTCGCGGATGGTGGCCACGGCGGACAGAGGCGTGGGCGTGCCGCCGCCCGTGCGCAGCTGCAGGGTGCCCAGCGCCTCGGGGCTGTCCAGATGCTCCTGCTGCGCCTCCAGGATCACGCGGTACTGGTTGGTCTCGGTGAAGATGGTGGAGACGATGCGTTGGCCGAACGCGCTGTAGAGCGTGTCGTCCACCGAACTGGCCGTGACCGACAGGCGCGAGGCCGTGTTGCGGTCGATGTCCACATAGGCCGACAGGCCCTGCGCGCCCGCATCCGACGTGGCGTTGCGCACCTGGGGCACCGTGCGCAGGCGATCCACCAGTTGGTTCGTCCATTCGTTGACCTGCGCCGAATCCACCCCGCCGATCGACAGGCGGTACTCGGTGGGCCCGGTCTCGGCGTCGATGGTCAGGTCCTGCGTGGGCTGCAGGTACAGCGTCACGCCGGCCACGGCGCGCACGCGTTCGCGCAGGCGCTGCATGACGGCCTCCTGCCCGTCGCGGTCGGCCTTCAGGTTGATGAGCATGCGCCCGGCATTCAGCATAGTGTTGTTGGCCGCGTCCACCCCGATGAAGGAGCTGAGCGACTGCACGTCCGGATCGGCCAGGATGGCGCGGGCCGCGGCCTGCTGCAACTCGCTCATGCGGGCGTACGACACGTCCTGCGAGGCCTCCACGCGCGCCTGCAGCTGTCCCGTGTCCTGCGTGGGAAAGAGCCCCTTGGGAATCACCACGTACAGCAGCGCCGTGAGCGCCATCGTGAGCAGCGCCACCACCAGCGTGGCGCCCTGACGGCGCAGCACCCACTGCAGCCAGATGTCATAGCGCGCGATCACGCGGTCGAAGCCGCGCTGCACCGCGCCGCCAAAGCCGCGCCGCTCGCCGTGCGGCGGCTCAGGCTTCAGCCAGCGCGCGGACATCATGGGCACGAGCGTGAGCGACACCACGGCCGAGATCAGTATGGTGAGCGCCAGGGTCACCGCGAACTCGCGGAACAGCCGCCCCACCACATCGCTCATGAACAGCAGCGGAATCAGCACCGCGATCAGCGACACCGTGAGCGAGATGATGGTGAAGCCGATCTGCGTGGCGCCCTTGAGCGCGGCCTGGAACGGCGGCTCGCACTCCTCGATGTAGCGGGCGATGTTCTCGATCATCACGATGGCATCGTCCACCACGAAGCCGGTGGCGATGGTGAGTGCCATCAGGCTCAGGTTGTTCAGGCTGTAGCCCAGCAGGTACATCACGCCGCAGGTGCCGATGAGCGAGATCGGCACCGCCAGGCTGGCGATCACCGTGGCGCGAAGGCTGTGCAGGAAAAAGAAGATCACCAGCACCACCATCAGCACGGCCAGCACCAGTTCCATCTCCACGTGGTGCACCGATGCGCGGATGCCGGTGGTGCGGTCCGACAGCACCTCCACCTTCAGCGAGGCGGGCAGCCCGGCCTGCAGCTCGGGCAGCTGCTTCTTGATGTTGTCCACCGTGGCGATCACGTTGGCGCCCGGCTGGCGCTGCACGTTCAGGATGATGGCGGGGGTCTCGTTGGCCCAGGCGCCCAGGCGGTTGTTCTCGGCGCTGTCCACCACGCGGGCCACGTCGGTCATGCGCACGGGCGCGCCGTTCTTCCAGGTGACGATGAGGTTCTTGTAGTCGGCCACCGTCACCAGTTGGTCGTTGGCGTTGATGCTGTAGGAGCGCTGCGGCCCGTCGAAGCTGCCCTTGGCGCTGTTGGCGTTGGCCGAGGTGATGGCCGTGCGCAAGGTGTCGAGCCCGATGCCGTACGAGGCCAGCGCCTTGGTGTCGGCCTGGATGCGCACGGCCGGCCGCTGCCCGCCGGCCAGGCTGACCAGGCCCACGCCGGGCACCTGGCTCATCTTCTGCGCCAGGCGCGTGTTCACGAGGTTCTGCACCTCGGTGAGCGGCAGGGTGTCGGAGCTGACGGCCAGCGTGAGCACAGGCGCATCGGCCGGGTTCACCTTGGCATACACCGGCGGCGCGGGCAGGTCGGTGGGCAGCAGCGACGATCCGGCGTTGATGGCGGCCTGCACCTCCTGCTCGGCCACGTCGAGCGCCAGCCCCAGGCCGAACTGCAGCGTGACGATGGACACGCCCGAGGCGCTGGTGGACGACATGCGCGCCAGCCCCGGCATCTGCCCGAACTGGCGCTCCAGCGGCGCACTCACGGTGCGGTTCATGACCTCAGGGCTGGCACCGGGGTAGAGGGTCTGCACCTGGATGGTGGGGTAGTCCACCTCCGGCAGCGCCGACAGGGGCAGCAGCTTGAAGCCGACCAGGCCGGCCAGCACGATGGCCACCATCAGCAGCGCAGTGGCGACGGGTCTTTCGATGAACGGACGCGACGGACTCATGGGTGGGGCCGGGCGGTCATCAAGGGGTCTGCGGGGCGGAGGCCCCGGGGTGGGCGCCCTCCTGCGGCGGGCGCTGGCGGCGCTCGCCTTCCGGTCCACGGCCCTCGCCACGGGGGCCGAAGCCCCGGGCCTCGCCCTCCCCGCGCGGGCCCGAGGCCCGTGCGCGGCGTGGCTGGGCGCCCGCGGCGCCGCTGGCCGCGGAGGCCGGGCCGCGCGCGCCCTGCAGTTGCACGGTGGCACCGTCCTTCAACCGGTCACCGCCTTCGGTCACCACCCGCTCGCCGGCCTTCAGGCCCTCGGTGACGGCCATCAGCCCCACCGTCGCCTGGCCGCGCTTGACCTTGCGCAGCGACACCGTGCGGTCTTCGTTGATGACATAGACGAAGTCGCCATTGGCGCCCGTGCGCACCGCCGTCACCGGCACCACCACGGCCGGCACCTCGCGCAGCAGGAGCTGCACGTTCACGAACTGGTTGGGAAACAGCGCACCGTTGGCGTTCTCGAACCGGGCCTTGGCCTTGACCGTGCCCGTGGTGGTGTCCACCAGATTGTCCAGCGTGGAGAACTGCCCCTTGCCCACCTCGGTGGTGCGGGTGCGGTCGAACGCCGTCACGGCCAGCGGCTGCGCGCCCTGCTGCGACGCCTGCACGTCGGTCACGCGGTCCTGGGGCACCGAGAACTGCACATCGATCGGCGTCATCTGCGTGATGGTGGCGATGCCCGTGGCCTCGCCGGCGCTCACGTAGTTGCCGGCGTCCACCGTGCGCAGGCCGATGCGGCCGGTGGCGGGCGAGGTGACGCGGGTGTAGTCGAGGTTCAGGCGCGCGGTCTTCTCCTGGGCGAGGTCGGTCATCACCGTGCCCTGCAGCTGCTTGACCAGCGCGGCCTGCGTGTCCACGTCCTGGCGCGCGATCGAGTCCTGCGACAGCAGCGTGCGGTAGCGCTCCAGGGTGATGCGGGCGTTGTCGAGCTGCGCCTCGTCACGCTGGCGCGTGCCCTGCGCCTGCATCAGCGCCTGCTCGTAGGGGCGCGGGTCGATCTGCGCCAGCACCTGGCCCTTCTTGACCATCTGCCCTTCGGTGAACAGCACCTGGGTGAGCACGCCCGACACCTGCGGGCGCAGGGTGACCGTGGTGACCGGCGTGACCGTCCCTAGCGCGTCGATGACCACCGGCAGCGACGCCTGCCGTGCCGTGGCCTCGCCCACCGTGACCATGGCCCGCCCACCGCCGCCGAAACCGGGCCCGCCCGGCCCCCCGGGACCGCCCGCGCCCCGCATCGCTCCCGCCGGGGCGGTGCTGCGCTGCACCAGATACCAGGCGCCGCCGCCCAGCAAGGCCACCACGGCCAGCATCAGCAGCGTGCCGAGCCAGCGCGACCGCCGCGAGGGCGGCCGGTGGGCGGAAGGCGGCGGGTTGGGAACGGGCGCGTCGTGTGGTTGTGGATTCATGGAAATGGCTGGCGTGGCGTGTCGCGGAAAAGGTCCGTCCCGGGCTGCCGGCGGGGCAGCACGGGGGGCACGCCGAATCGTAGGGGCTCTGCGTACCGATTGTCTGGCTGCTGTGCGAAGAAAGGTAAATCTGTCGCCCGGCGCAGCGGTTCGCGCCGCGCGGCGGGCGGTTCGTCGCATGGCGCTGGCCGGACCGCGCGGCCGGGCGCACAGTGCGGCCATTCCCTCCCCTCCCCTCCCACCCCGATCCCCAAGGAGCCGCCATGCCCGCTTTCCACACCCCCGACGATCTCGCCCACCTGGACGACCTGGACGACCTAGACGACTTGGACGACTTGGACGACCTGGACGACTTGGACCGCCTGGCCCGCAAGCGGGCCGGTGCCAAGATGGGCTGGCTGCTGCACGCCTGCGTGTACCTGTGCGTCAACCTGGCGCTGGCCGCCCTCGCCGCCTACCAGGGGCGCCACTGGGCGGTGTTTCCCGCGCTGGGCTGGGGCCTGGTCCTGGGGATCCATGGCGCGGCCGTGTGGCTGGCGCTGCCGGGCGGGCGGCTGCACGCCCGCCTGCTGGAGCGCGAGCGCGCCGCCCTGCGCCAGGCCCTGCAGCGGCGCTGACCGGGCGCACGGCCGCCGCCAGGAGTGCCCCCACAATCGGCCCACCAGAAGCTATTCCTTTCTCCAGCGCCGCCATGCAGCACTTCAGCCTTCGCCAATCCATTCGCCACGGGCTGGTGATCGCCGCGTTCTGCGCCGCCATCGCCGGCATCCAACTCGCCTACGGCCGGGGACCGTGGGACGTGCAGCTCGTGTACTCCCTGGCCATCGGCCTGCCGAGCTGGCTGCTGATCGACGTCGGCCGCCTGTGGCTCTCGCGCCATAGCCCCATCCCGTGGCCCCTGGGCTGGCGCGGCTGGGCGCTGGTCGCGGTGGGCGGCTCCATCGGCTTTCAGTTCGGCTCGGCCCTGGGCGATGCCTACCGCGAGAGCATGCACCCCGGCCTGACCCTGGCGTCGGCAGGCGGCCCCAGTTCGGCCATGGTGACGACGGTGCTGGCGTGCCTGGCGCTGTCGTTCTTCTTCTACGCCCAGGGCAAATCGCGCTTTCTGGAAGGCAAGATCGCCGAGGTCGAACGCGACGCCGCCGAGGCGCGCCTCAAACTGCTGGAGGCGCAGCTGGAGCCGCACATGATGTTCAACACCCTGTCCAACCTGCGCGTGCTGATCGCCGCCGACCCGCCCCGCGCCCAGGCCATGCTGGACCACCTGATCGACTACCTGCGCGCCACACTCGGCGCCTCGCGGGCCACGCTGCACCCGCTGGCCGACGAATTCGCCCGGCTGCGCGACTACCTGGAGCTGATGTCGGTGCGCATGGGCCCGCGCCTGGCCTACACGCTCGACCTGCCCGAGGCGCTCGCCCGCGTGCCCGTGCCGCCGCTGCTGCTGCAGCCGCTGGTGGAAAACGCCATCCGCCACGGCCTGGAGCCGAAGGTAGAAGGCGGCAGCATCCACATCGCCGCCCGGCCATTGCCCGACGGCCTGCTGGAACTGCAGGTGCAGGACTCGGGCGCCGGGCTGGCCGCGGGCGGCACCGCACCGCCCGGGCCACCCGGACCAGTGCGCCAGAGCTTCGGGCTGCAGCAGGTGCGCGAGCGGCTGCACACGCTGTACGGCGAGCAAGGCACTATAAATTTGATAGCAATATGCCCTAGTGGAACATGCGCCAGGGCCGTTTTTCCCTTGAATCCTCCGCTGCCATGAACCTGCCGCCCTCCCGCGCCCCCCGCGCCCTGATCGCCGAAGACGAACCGCTGCTGGCCGCCGCCCTGCGCCAGGAACTGGCCGAGGCCTGGCCGGACCTTCAGATCGCCGCCACCGTGGGCGACGGGCTCGCGGCCGTGCAACAGGCGCTGGACCTGCGGCCCGACGTGCTCCTGTTCGACATCCGCATGCCGGGCCAGAGCGGCCTGGAGGCGGCCGCCGAGCTGGCCGACGCCTGGCCGGCCGACACGCCCTTTCCCGCGCTGGTGTTCGTGACCGCCTACGACCAGTACGCCGTGCAGGCCTTCGAGGCCCAGGCCGTGGACTACCTGCTCAAGCCCGTGCAGCCCGAGCGGCTACGCAAGGCCGTCCAGAAGCTGCAGTCCACCCTCGCACGGCAGGCCGCACCTGCCGCGCTGGACTTCGAGGCCACGCTGGCCCGCCTGCGCGCACTGGTGGCGCTGCCCGGGGCCGCCGCGCCGGGCGTGGCCGGGGCGGCGGCGCACCCCGCACCGCTCACCGTCATCCAGGCCAGCAGCGGCGCGCAGATCCACCTGGTGCCGGTGGCGGACGTGGTGGTTTTCGAGGCAGCCGACAAGTACGTGCGCGTGCTGACCGCCACGCAGGAGTACCTGATCCGCACGCCCCTCAAGGAACTGGCCGCCCAGCTCGACGCGAACACCTTCTGGCAGGTGCACCGCGGCACCCTGGTGCGCGCCAGCGGCATCGCCAGTGCCGTGCGCGACGAATCGGGCCGGTTGCACCTGCGCCTGCGCGAGCGGCCCGAAACCCTGGCGGTGAGCCGGCTCTACGCCCACCGCTTCAAGGCGATGTAGCGCCCGAATGCCACAAACGCTGAGGCGAAGCGACCCTGCAGCAAGCGCCGCCGGCCCGCCGAATCAAAAAGTCAGCGGTTGGCCGCGAGCAGCAGCCCGCCGGCGCCCATGAAGAATCCGCCCGTCGCCTTGTTCAGCCGCACCACGCCGCGCTGCGAGCGGATCACCCGGCGGATCTGCCGCCCGCCCGTGGCGTACACGGCGGTGGAGACGAACTCGGCCATCAGGTACACCGAGCCCAGCACCAGGAACTGGTGCGCCGCGGGCTGTGCGGGGTCGATGAACTGGGGAAACACCGCGGCGAACAGGATGATCGCCTTGGGATTGGTGATGCCCAGCAGGAACTCCTGCAGGATCAGCGAGCGGATCGGCACCGCGGCGGCCGAGGGCGTGGCCTCGCTGCCCTCCACCAGTTCCAGCCCGCCGAACTCCCGGCTGCGCCAGGCCTTCCAGCCCAGCCAGAACAGGTAACACGCCCCCACCCATTTCACGACCGTGAAGGCCGCCTCGGAGGCCAGCAGCATCGCGCCCAGGCCCACGGCGGACACCGTCAAAAAGATGGCGAACGCCGCCGCACGCCCGATGGTGGCCACCAGCGCCGTGCCCACACCGGCCCGGATGCCGTTGTTCAGGCCGCAGAAATTGTTGGGGCCGGGCGTGAGCGCGATCGCCACGGCCACGGGTGCGAAAAGAAGGGCGTCCATACCAGGCTCCTGAATGGCAACGGAAGGGAAAGAAACAAGCAGGAAAAGTGCGCAGAAGGATCGCAGTGTAGGCCGGGAAGGCCCCGGCTGCGAGCCCGCGCGGCGGCGGGCGGTGCACGGCGTTGCCGGGCCCCCTCAGGGCAAATCGATGACCGCGTTCCACGGCACGCCCGCGAGCGCATCGTAGTGCGCCACCAGCACGGTGCCCGGCCCGCCCTGAGCCGCCCGCTGCGCCAGCACCTGCTGCAGGTACTTCACCGACGGGCGGTCCAGGCCGGCCACCGGCTCGTCCACCAGCACCAGCGGCGCCCCGCACGCGAAAGCGGCCGCCAAAAGCGCCTTGCGCCGCGTGCCGGTGGACAGCTGCTCCATCGCCTTGGGCAGGTGGCTCTCCAGCCCGAACCCCGCCACGTGCACCTGCAAAGCCGAGGCGTCCCACGCCGGATGGCGGCTGGCCAGCGCACCGAACCATGCCGCCGGGCTGGTGCCATCGAGCGCCGTCGCGCGCGGGTCGGCCCAGAACACCTCGCCCAACTCCTTCGCGGCCCGGTCGCTGCACGCTCGCCCGTTCCGCCAGACGGTGCCGCCCTGGGGTTGCAGCTCCCCGGCCAGCAGGCGCAGCAGCGTGGTCTTGCCCGAGCCCTCGTCGCCCCGCACCAGCGTCGCGCCCGGTGCGGCATGGGCGGTGAAGCCGTCGAATACGGCCGGGCCCTGCACATGGGCAAAGCGCAGGCCGTCGCACAGCAAAATGGCAGAGGGTGTCATCGAGTCGGGCATGGCGGGGTTCACAGGAGCGAAGGGTGGTCGAGGGAGCCGTCCACGTGCGTGGGCGCTGCACATTCTGTGGCAAAGCGCGGCCGAACCTGCCCGAAAATGCCCCCTGCTGCGCCGCCCCCGGCGCCTTCCTTCCAAAAACCTGAAACCCCATGACCCTGCGCTACCTGGAATTCGACTACAGCGAGGACGACGAAGGCACCGGCACCTGGGATGCCATGGCCAGCGTGACCGAAGAGCACCTGCCGGCTCTGCACGCGGAGATCGCGCAGGTGCTGGGCTGGGCCCATGCCACCTTCCCGAACCAGAACGGCGCCATCGAGGACGGCGCCGCCTGGGACTACGACCTGCAGGCCGTGCAGGAAGTCTCCACCGTGCAGTCCCTGGTTTTCGACGAGGCCACCCGGCGCCTCGTGTCCACCGCCGGCAAGCCCGCAGCACCGCGGCATACGGTGACGCTCTCGATCAGCGGTAACGCGGCGTTCTGCGAGGAGTTCCGACCTCGCTTCGGGGGCGAGTGAGCACCCGATGAAGCCGTGAGCGCGGGCCAGCGATCCCCGGCCGCCATCCCCATTGCGCATGCCGCTATCATCCCGCGGCCTGCGAAGACGGGCAGAAAAAAGGGAGGTGAATCGTGAGCGTGGCATTCAAAGACCCGTGCGGTTCGCCATGTCACGGCATCACGAATCGAATTTCAATGGCATGGAAAGAATGGCTGCGGAGCGAGCCCGCAGAACCCGTGGTCAACGGGCGAATGCAATATGGACCAGGAAAGGGAATGATCAAACAGGTCTTCGAAGGCCTCGATGCTTCGCAAAAGAGGGTCCGAAAAATCGCGACCATCGACCCGATCAGGAAGAAGATCATCCTGATCCAGCCCGGGGATAAGGTGCTCTATCAATCCGGACTCAGGGAAAAGGGTGTTGCGGGTTATGTGTATGTATTTGCCCATGCCACAGCAAAAAGCATTCAGGGAATGATCCATGGCATGGAAGTGGCCGACACGATCCGGCGCAGCGGCCTCTGGCACGGAGAGCCGGTTTTGATCGACGCATGCAATGCGGGAGCCACGTCCGATGGAATCGCAAGTGAATTGGCCCAAGTGTTGCGAACGCATGTCACGGCGCCCACGACAACCACCTGGAATTACCCGCTGGGCGGTTCTGCGGTGGGGCAAGGGGCCTTCGAGAAGCTCCCGGGCGTATTGGCGATGCTCCCCATGCCCGACCTGTTGCATCCAGGCGTATGGCGAACCTGGGGGCCCGATGGACAACCCATTGCAACGGCCCCGACCTCTCCGCGCGATACCGGCGATCTGCTGAAAGGGGCCTTGATGCAGAAAATGGGGAAGCGCCGATGATTCGCCGGTGGAAAAAATGGGGGGCAGGCACCCGAATCGCTCTGGTCCTTTCCTTGCTGGTCGGCGCCTGGACCGCGTGGTGGTGGCTCGATAGCGCCGTCACCTGCGACCAGCAGGATGAATACTCGTATCACGGCTTTTGCCTGATGGAGTTGCAACGCCGCGCCGAAAGCGGCGACAACCCTGCGCAGTGGGCTTACGGCAATTACCTGGCAGGCATTCCGCCCTTCGACCAAGCCTACGAGTGGCATCTGAAAGCCATGCACGGCGCGCGCATCGGCCTGGAGTTGCGTCGCAGCATGGACGCCTACTGCGACAAGGTTCCCGGCTTCGACGCGCGCACGGTGGAGTCCGTCATGCAGCGCGTGGTCCGCACCAGTCCCGATGCCCATTTGCGGCTGTTCCAGTTGTATCTTTCCCCGCCCCCCTGCAGCGCGTTCAGCCTGGATCAAGCCAGCGCACAGATCCCCTTGCTCACCCAATGCGCCCACCTCACCCTGGCCGAATACTTCCGGGCCGTGGAGCGGGAGCGCTACACCCTTTCGGCGGCAACGCGGGCGGCCATCCGGGGCAACCTGGATCGCTGCGAAAACGAACTCGCCCACCCCCCGCCGGAAGCCCCCACGGTGCGTGAGTTCATGCCATTGCAGCCGAAGGACATCGAGGCGCTTCGGCGCAGCCTGGACAAGACCGCTCCGTGACCTGGGCCTAGTCGAAATTCGGTCACCCCGTGACGGCCAGCACCACGGCCGACTCGTCCACCGACATCGCCACGCGAGCGCGGGCCCGCAGGCCGCTCGACGGAGACGCGAACCCCACCATGTGCACCCCGGCATCGAGCGTGGCCGAGACCTCGTCGCCTGCCGGCCCGCGCGACACGCGCGATGCCCTGGCCGGCCAGGCGTTGTCGGCAGCCGATGCCGGCAAACCGGCCTGAACGCGCACGGCCGCGGCCTTGCACAGCGCGAGCACGGGCAGGCCCGGACGCAGCGCCAGCAGCTCGGCGCTTTCTCGCGTGATGCGCGCGCGCAACGCGAGGCCGGGCGCCGCCTCGCCCTGCAGATGCACGCGCACCAAGGGTCCCAGCGGCTCCAGCGCCCGCACGGTGCAGGGCCACTGGTTGCGCAGGCTGGTGCGCAACGCCAGCCGGGCCAGTGCCGGCGCGCCGCCCGGGCCGGGCGCCAGCCGCGCAAGCACTTCGCGGCGGGCCTCCTCCAACGCATCGGCCGCGTTCAGCAATTCGAGCCCCGCCGGGGTCAGCTGCGCGCCGCCACCGCCGTTGCCGCCCACGGCGCGCGCCACCAGGGGCACGCCCGCCAGGTTGGTGAGCGCGTCCACCGCCTGCCAGGCCGCCTTGTAGCTCACGCCCACGGCCCGCGCGGCCTGCGAAATCGATCCGCCCACGCCGATCTGGCGCAGGATGTCGATGCGCCGGTCCGCCATGCCCTGGCCCAGCGCATCGGAGAGGGAAAGCCGCTTTGTCATGGGCGCATCATGCCGCGCTGTCCAGGGCTACCCGGAAAACCCGTCGCTATACTCGACCGCTATTCATCCAAGGAATAGCGCCATGCGATTTGCCTCCCCCCTCATCCGACTGCTGGCCGCTGCCGGCATGGCCCTGGCGGGCTTGGCTTCCGCCCATGCCGGAGAGGTGCCCGTCGCCGTCGCGGCCAATTTCACGGCGCCGATGCAGAAGATCGCTGCGGCGTTCGAGCAGGCCACCGGCCACAAGGCCGTGCTGTCGTTCGGGGCCACCGGCAAGTTCTATGCGCAGATCAAGAACGGCGCACCGTTCCAGGTGCTGCTGTCCGCCGACGACACCACGCCCGCGCGGCTGGAGCAGGAGGGCCAGGGCGTGCCGGGATCGCGCTTCACTTATGCCGTGGGACGGCTGGTGCTGTGGAGCCCGCGCGAGGGCTACGTGGACGACCAGGGCCAGGTGCTCAAGGCGGGCGATTTCACCTATCTGGCCGTCGCCAACCCCAAGCTCGCGCCCTATGGCCTGGCGGCCGTGCAGACGCTGGAAAAGCTCGGCCTAGGCGAGCGGCTGCAGCCGCGCTTCGTGACGGGCGAGAACATCGCGCAGACCTACCAGTTCGTGGCCACGGGCAATGCGCAGCTGGGTTTCGTGGCGCTGTCGCAGGTCATGGAAGGCGGCAAGATCGCCAAGGGCTCGGCCTGGCAGGTACCGGAGGCGCTGCACGACCCCATCCGGCAGGATGCCGTCCTGCTCGCCACGGGCAAGGACCAGCCCGCCGCCATTGCCCTGATGAAATTCCTGCGCAGCGACGCGGCGCGCGAGGTGATCCGGGCCTACGGCTACGGGCTCTGAGTACCCGCACGCCCCCGCCAGACCCTGCCGGACCGACACGCTGCCGATGCCTTTTTCTGCGCAGGACCTGGCCGCCATCGGCCTCACGCTGCGGCTGGCCGCGCTCACCACGCTCACGCTGCTGGTGCTGTGCACGCCACTGGCCTGGTGGCTGGCGCACACGCCGTCGCGCTGGCGCGGCCCAGTCTCGGCGGTGGTGGCGCTGCCGCTGGTGCTACCCCCCACGGTGATCGGTTTCTACCTGCTGCTCACCCTGGGACCCAACGGCCCGGTGGGCCGCGCGATGCAGTCGATGGGCCTGGCCACCCTGCCCTTCACCTTCGCCGGTCTGCTGGTGGGATCGGTCGTGTACTCGCTGCCGTTCGCGGTGCAGCCGCTGCAACGGGCATTCGAGGCGGTGGGTGCGCGGCCGATGGAAGCCGCCGCCACGCTGGGCGCGGGCCCGTGGGACCGCTTCTTCACCGTGGGGATGCCGCTCGCGCGGTCGGGCTTTCTCACGGCGGGGGTGCTGAGCTTCGCGCACACGGTGGGAGAGTTCGGGGTGGTGCTCATGCTGGGCGGCAACATTCCCGGCGTGACGCGCGTGGTGTCGGTGCAGATCTACGACCACGTGGAGGCCATGGAATACCTGCAGGCCCACTGGCTGGCGGGGAGCATGGTGGTGTTCTCGTTCGTGGTGCTGCTGTCGCTGCACTGGCTGCAGCCCGCACGGCCCGGCAGGGGCGCGGCATGACGGCCGGTGCGGGACGGTTGCCCTCCACGGGCGAAGGCACCATCGAGGCCCGCCTGCGGCTGCATCGCCCGGGCGGCTTCGCGCTGGACGTGGACCTGTCCCTTCCCGGCCGGGGCGTCACGGTGCTCTACGGTCCCTCGGGCTGCGGCAAGACGACCTGCCTGCGGGCCCTGGCGGGCCTGGAGCGGGCCCAGGGGCGCGTGGCCGTTCATGGGCAGGTGTGGCAGGACGACGCGCAGCGCCTGTGGCTCCCGACCCACCAGCGGGCGCTGGGCTATGTGTTCCAGGAATCGAGCCTTTTCGCACACCTGGACGTGCGCCGCAACCTCGAGTACGGCCTGCGGCGCACGTCCCCGGCGCGCAGGAAGGTGTCGCTGGAGCAGGCCGTCGAACTGCTCGGGCTGCAACCCCTGCTGGCCCGCCAGCCAAGCACCCTGTCGGGCGGCGAACGCCAGCGGGTGGCAATGGCCCGGGCCCTGGCCGCCAGCCCCCGCGTGCTGCTGATGGACGAGCCCCTGGCCGCGCTGGACGCCCAGCGCAAGGCCGAAGTGCTGCCCTATCTGGAACGCCTGCAGCGCGAACTGGACATTCCCGTGCTGTACGTGAGCCATGCGCAGGATGAAGTGGCTCGGCTGGCGCAGCATCTGGTGCTGCTCGGCGGCGGCCGGGTGCTGGCGAGCGGCCCCGCGCCGGCCCTCCTGGCGCGGCTGGACCTGCCGCTCGCCCAGGGCGACACAGCGGCGACCGTGGCCGAGGGCAGGGTCGACGATTACGACGCGGCGGACCAGCTCATGGACGTTCGCCTGCCCGGGGGCGGCGCATTGCTGGTGGCCACCGCCCATCCCCACCCGCCGGGCACGGCCGTGCGCTTTCGGGTGCAGGCACGCGATGTGACGCTGGCGCTGGCCGCGCCGGTGCACAGCAGCGTCCTGAACGTGCTGCCGGCGCGGGTGGTGGCGCTGCGCGAGGACGGGCCGGGGCTGGCCATGGTGGCGCTCGATGCCCAGGGCACGCCCCTGCTCGCCCGCGTCACCCAGCGCTCGGCACGCACCCTGGGGCTGACCCCGGGCCTGCCGGTTTTCGCGCAGATCAAGGGCGTCGCGCTGCTCGTTTGACCCCCGCCGCGCAGGGGCGGCACGGCCGCTGCACGCCGGGGGAAGGCACTATCGGGCCATGCGTTCCCAATGCCCCCCGAATAGGCGCTGTCCTACAAACCCAAGCGCCACTCCCGCGCAGCGACGACCCCGCGGTACGTGCCCCAATGGGTTTTGTGAACCGGTTGCGCTGGCGCGCCCTGCGCCGCGGAGCGCCCACTCCCCCAAGGATCCAAGCCCGTGCCTTTGCCCCACACCGCCCTGCTGACCGCCCACGACGCCTATCTCCTTCGCGAAGGAACGCATTCACGCCTCTACCAGGCCATGGGCTGCCACCTGCGCAGCGAGGGCGGCGGTGCGGACTTTTCCGTCTGGGCACCCAACGCCGCATCGGTCTCGGTCATCGGCGACTGGAACGGCTGGAACCCCGATGCGGATGCGCTCCACGCCCGGTCCGATGGCAGCGGCATCTGGGAGGGAGCCTCCCCCCACGCCGCGCACGGTCAAGCCTACAAATACCGCATCGTGTCGCACAACGGGGGCCGCGTGCTCGAAAAGGCCGACCCCTTCGCCGTGTGTGCGGAACTGCCGCCCAACACCGCATCGCGCATCTGGTCGCTCGACTACGAATGGGGCGACAGCGACTGGATGGCATCGCGCGGGCCGCGCAACGCGCTGGATGCACCGATGTCCATCTACGAGATGCACCCCGGCTCCTGGCGCCGCCGAAACGGCCAGTTCATGAACTACCGCGAACTGGCCCATGAACTGGCGGACTACGTGACGTCCCTGGGTTTCACGCACGTGGAGCTGATGCCCATCACCGAACACCCGTTCTATGGCTCCTGGGGCTACCAGACCACCGGCTACTTCGCGCCCACCTCGCGCTACGGCACCCCGCAGGACTTCATGTACTTCGTGGACCACCTGCACCAGCGCGGCATCGGCGTGCTGCTGGACTGGGTGCCCTCCCACTTTCCGGTGGACGCCCACGGGCTGGCGGAGTTCGATGGCACCCACCTGTACGAGCATTCAGACCCGCGCCAGGGTTTCCACCCCGAATGGAGCTCGGCCATCTTCAATTACGGCCGGCACGAGGTGCGCAGCTTCCTCATCTCCTCCGGCCTGTTCTGGCTCGACAAGTACCACCTGGACGGGCTGCGCGTGGATGCGGTCGCCTCCATGCTCTATCTGGACTACGCCCGCAAGGACGGCGAGTGGATACCCAACCGCCACGGCGGCCGCGAGAACCTGGAAGCCATCGAGTTCATGCGACTGCTGAACCGCGCGGTCTACCGCGACCACCCGGACACGGTCAGCATCGCAGAAGAATCCACCGCCTGGCCGATGGTCTCGCGGCCCGTGGAGATGAACGGCCTGGGCTTCGGCATGAAGTGGAACATGGGCTGGATGCACGACACGCTGGCCTACCTGAAGGAAGACCCGGTCAACCGTCGTTATCACCACCACAAGCTCACGTTCTCGCTGGTGTATGCCTTCAACGAAAACTTCGTGCTGCCGCTCTCGCACGACGAAGTGGTGTACGGCAAGGGCTCGCTGATCAACAAGATGCCCGGCGACGAGTGGCAGCAGTTCGCCAACCTGCGCGCGCTGTTTGGCCTGATGTGGTCGCACCCGGGCAAGAAGCTGCTCTTCATGGGCGGCGAGTTCGGCCAGCGCCGCGAGTGGACGCACGAAGGCGAACTCGAATGGTGGGTGTGCGACAGCCCGTTGCACGGTGGCGTGCAGCGCCTGATCCGCGAACTCAACCGCGTCTATCGCAGCGAGCCCGCTCTGCATGAAGTGGACTTTTCGGCGGAGGGTTTTCAATGGGTGGAGGCCGACGACGCCGGGCAGAGCGTGATCGCTTTCCTGCGCAAGCCCAGCCATCGGGCGGCGCAGGAAGGCGGCGCCGGTCCGGTGCTGGTGGTCTGCAACCTCACGCCCGTGCCGCGCACCAACTACCTGGTGGGCGTGCCGTCCTCCGGCTACTGGCAGGAGTTGCTCAACAGCGACGCGCGTGAGTTCGGCGGCGCCGGCTGGGGCAACCTGGGCGGCGTGGAGGCTGCGCCTGTGCGGTCGCACCAGTGGGAACAATCGCTGTGCCTCACGCTGCCGCCGCTCTCCACCCTCATCTTCCGACAGGAGCCTGCGCGCCATGCCAAAGCCTGACACCCTGCCCTCTTCTTCCCGCCCAGCGGCCAGCGTCTCTGCGGTGTCCCCAACCAGCCCGCCCCCCCCCGTGACCCCGATCGGCGACGCAGACGGCCGCGTGCGCGCCGTGGTCGAAGCCGTGCTCCCCTGCGTGGACGGCGGTCGCTTTGCCGCCAAGCGCGTGGCCGGCGAACCGACCCGCATCACCGCGCACTGCTTCACCGACGGGCACGACGTCTTGCGCGTGGCGCTGCAGTGGTGGCGCGATCGGGATGGCAACGCCACTGCGGCCCCCGCAGACGCTACCGAAGTGGCCATGGAGGCCAGCGGCAACGACGAATGGGTGGCCGACTTCACGCCACCCGATCCGGGCCTGTACCGTTACACCGTGTCCGCCTGGGTGGACCCGTTCGAATCCTGGCGCCGGGAACTCGAACGCCGCGTGGACCCGCAGGACATCCGCATCGCCGCGCGCGTGGGCGCGGCAGAAGCCCTGGCGGCCGCCCAGCGTGCCAGCGCCGCCCAGGACCGCAGCGACCTGACCGATTGGGCTCAGGCCCTGGAACGCGGCGCCCAGGCCGAGGGCGACGCAGAAATGCTCAAGGCCCTGGCACTGGACGAAGCCGCCGCCGCGGCGATGCGCCGCCACCCTGACCGCCGCTTCGAGGTGCGCTACCCCGACGCCCTGCCGCTGCGGGCCGACCGCGAGCGGGCCCGTTACAGCACCTGGTACGAGCTGTTCCCCCGCTCCGCCGCACCCACCGCGGGCGTGCACGGCACGTTCCGCGACGTCGAGGCGCGCCTGGCCGATATCTCGGCCATGGGCTTTGACGTGCTGTACTTCCCGCCCATCCACCCCATCGGGCGGGAGCAGCGCAAGGGCAAGAACAATGCCCTGGCCGCGGGGCCCGACGACGTGGGCAGCCCTTGGGCCATCGGCGCGAACGAGGGTGGGCACAAGGCCATCCTGCCCGAACTGGGCACCGTGCAGGACTTTCGCCGTCTGGTCGTGGCCGCCAAGGAGCAGGGCCTGGAAGTGGCGCTGGACATCGCCTTTCAGTGCGCACCGGACCACCCCTACGTGAAGGAACACCCCGACTGGTTCCGCTGGCGCCCCGACGGCACGGTGCAGTACGCCGAGAACCCGCCCAAGAAGTACCAGGACATCTATCCCTTCAACTTCGAATGCGACGACTGGCGCGGCCTGTGGAGCGAACTCAAAAGCGTGTTCGAACACTGGATCGGCGAGGGCGTGCGCATCTTCCGGGTGGACAACCCGCACACCAAGGCCTTTCCGTTCTGGGAATGGGTGATCGCCGAAATTCAGCGCGACCACCCGGACACGATCTTCCTGGCCGAAGCCTTCACGCGGCCCAAGGTGATGCACGGGCTGGCCAAGCGGGGTTTCACCCAGTCGTACACCTACTTCACGTGGCGCAACACCAAGCACGAGCTGACGGAGTACTTCATCGAGCTGTCCACCGGACCGGGTCGCGAGTATTTCCGGCCCAACGCCTGGCCCAACACGCCGGACATCCTGCACGAGCACCTGCAGGGCGGCGAGCCGGCCGTCTTCATGGCACGGCTGGTGTTGGCCGCCACGCTGGCCGCCAACTACGGCATCTACGGCCCGGCCTACGAGCTGCTGGACCACCTGCCGCGCGGGCCGGGCAGCGAGGAATACCTCGACTCCGAAAAGTATCAGCTGCGCCACTGGGACCTGGAGCGCCCCGGCAACCTGCGCGCCTTCATCACCCGCGTGAACCAGATCCGGCGCGAGAACCCGGCCCTGCATGCGGACCACAGGCTGCGCTTCCTGCATGTGGACAACGACCAGTTGCTGGCTTACATGAAGCACTCCCCCGACGGCCAGAACATCGTGGTCACCGTGGTCAACCTGGACCCGCACCACCCGCAGTCGGGCTGGCTGCGGCTGTCGGCGGCGGACATCGCGGCCACCGACCCCTCCACGTCCGACATGCCGGCATCGCAGCCCGCACCCCCTCCCGCTGACTGGCAGATGCACGACCTGCTGAGCCAGCAGCGATTCGTCTGGCAGGGCGATGCGCACTACGTGCTGCTGGACCCGCACCGCTCGCCCGCCCACGTGTTCGTGGTGCGCCGGCGCATCGGCCGCCACGACGACTTCGACCATTTTGAATAAAAAGAAGAGCCGCCCATGAATGCACCTTTGGTCCACCCCCTGCCCGAGCCGGAGCCGGCCGTCACCCCCGAGAATACGGAGATCGACACCAGCGACGATCCCCAGTGGTACCGGGACGCGGTCATCTACCAGCTCAACGTCAAGGCCTTCTTCGACACCAACGGCGACGGGGTGGGCGATTTCAAGGGCGTGACCGCCAAGCTCGACTACGTGAAGGACCTCGGGGTCAACACGATCTGGCTGATGCCGTTCTACCCATCGCCGCTGCGCGACGACGGCTACGACATCTCCGAGTACGAAGACGTCCACCCGCAGTACGGCACGCTGGACGACTTCCGCGAGATGCTGGACGCGGCCCACCAGCGCGGCCTGCGCGTGATCACCGAGCTGGTCATCAACCACACCTCCGCCGAGCACCCCTGGTTCCAGCGCGCGCGCACCGCGCCGCCCGACTCGCCCGAGCGCGACTTCTACGTGTGGAGCGACACCGACCAGATCTACCAGGGCACGCGCATCATCTTCACCGACACCGAGACGTCGAACTGGGCCTGGGACCCCGTGGCCAAGGCCTATTACTGGCACCGGTTCTTCAGCCACCAGCCGGACCTGAACTTCGACAACCCGCTGGTGATGGAGGCCGTGCTCAAGACCATGCGCTTCTGGCTCGACATGGGCGTGGACGGCTTCCGGCTGGACGCGATCCCCTACCTGATCGAGCGCGACGGCACCAGCAACGAGAACCTGCCCGAGACGCACGCGGTGATCAAGCGGCTGCGCGCCGCGATCGACGCCGAATACAAGAACCGCTTCCTGCTGGCCGAGGCCAACATGTGGCCGGAGGACGTGCGCGAGTATTTCGGCGATGGCGACGAATGCCACATGGCCTACCACTTCCCGCTGATGCCGCGCATGTACATGGCCATCGCCCAGGAAGACCGCCACCCCATCGTCGAGATCCTGCAGCAGACGCCCGACATTCCCGACGGCTGCCAGTGGGCGATCTTCCTGCGCAACCACGACGAGTTGACGCTGGAGATGGTGACCAGCAAGGAACGCGACTACATGTACACCATGTACGCCGCCGACATGCGCGCACGCATCAACCTCGGCATCCGCCGCCGCCTGGCGCCGCTGATGGAAAACGACATCGACCGCGTGAAGCTCATGAACGGCATGCTGCTGTCCATGCCCGGCTCGCCCATCATCTACTACGGCGACGAGATCGGCATGGGCGACAACGTGTTCGTGGGTGACCGCAACGGCGTGCGCACGCCGATGCAGTGGAACCCCGACCGCAACGCCGGCTTCTCGCGCGCCGACCCGCAGCGGCTGTACCTGCAGCCCATCATGGATGCCGTGTACGGCTACGAAGCGCTGAACGTCGAGGCCCAGGCCAGCGACCAGAGTTCACTGCTCAACTGGACCCGCCGCATGCTGGCCGTGCGCAAGACCAGCCGGGCCTTCGGGCGTGGCCGGCGCATCTTCCTGAAGCCGGGCAACCGCAAGATCCTCGCCTACATCAGCGAACACGGCGACGACGTGATCCTGACCGTGTTCAACCTGTCTCGCGCCGCCCAGCCGGTGGAGCTGGACCTGTCGGCCTACAAGGGGCGCGCCCCACTGGAAATGCTGGGCCGCGTCACCTTCCCGCCCATCGGCGACCTGCCCTACCTGCTCACGCTGCACTCCTACGGGTTCTACTGGTTCCGCCTGTCCACCGAGGCGCAGGTGCCGTCCTGGCACCAGGACGGGCTCGACCTGCAGGAGCGCCCGGTGCTGGTGCTGTTCGACGGCTGGACCAGCTTCTTCCGCGAAAACGTGATGCCCTGGCGCATCGGCATGGCCGAACGCATGCGCGTGCAGTTCGAATCCGACACGCTGCCGCGCTACATCGAGCTGCAGCGCTGGTACGCCGGCAAGGGCACGGCCATCGAGCGCGCCCGCATCCAGGACCACACCGTGTGGAAGACCGAGGGCGGCTATGAATGGATGCTGCCGATCCTGAATGTCGAGGCCCCGTCCACGCCGCCCGCCTCGTACTTCGTTCCCCTGGCCCTGGCATGGGAAGAAGGCGATGAAGAGCGCATGCGCCGGCTCTCGCCCGGCGGCGTGGCGCGCGTGCGCCAGCAGGCCAACGTGGGCGTGATGGGCGACGCCTTCCACGACGAGGCCTTCTGCCGCGCCGTGGTGCGGGCCATCGGTGCCAACGAACAGTTGGGAACCGACCGCGGCGGCACGCTGCGTTTTCGCAGCACCGTGGCCTTCGCCGGGATGGCGCAGGGACTGGACGACCTCACTGTGGGACGCCCGGGCGCGCAGAGCAGCAACACCGTGGTCACCCTGGGCGAAAAGCTGTTCCTCAAGGGCTACCGGCACGTGCGCAACGGGGTCAATCCCGAGCTGGAGGTGGGCCGCTTCCTGACCGAGGCCGCGCGCTTCGAACACTGCGTGCCGGTGGGCGGCGCGGTCGAGTACGTCGCGGGCGACGGCACGACCATGACGCTGGCCCTGGTGCAGTCCTACGTGTCCAACCAGGGCGACGGCTGGGAATACACCCTGGGCTACCTGGAGCGGTTCCTGGAAGACACGCGCATCGCCTCGGGCGCCACGCCGGACGTGCACGGAGGCTTCCTCGCGCTGGTGCGAACCCTCGGCCGCCGCACCGCCGGCCTGCACCGGGCACTCGCGCTGCGCACCGGCAACCCGGCGTTCGATCCGGAGCCGGTCACCGCGCAGGACGTGCAGGCCTTCCATGAGCGCGCCCTGGCCGAGGCGGCCGACACGCTGGCGCTGCTGGAGCAGCGCATGGCCGACCTGCCACCAGCCGCGCGCACCGATGCCCAGGCCCTGCTGGCCCGGCGCGCCACCCTCATGGACCGCATCGGCCAGGGTACCGGCGTGACTCCTTCGGGCCACAAGACGCGCTACCACGGCGACTACCACCTGGGCCAGGTGCTGGTGACCGACAACGACTTCGTCATCATCGACTTCGAGGGCGAACCCGGCCGCACCTTCGAGCAGCGCCGCGCCAAAAGCTCGCCCCTGCGCGACGTGGCCGGCATGCTGCGCTCGTTCAACTACGCCCGCTGGGCCGCGCTCAAGCGCATGACCCAGTCCACCGAGGAGATGCTGCGCCTGGACGAAGCGGCCCAGCAATGGGAGCGCGAGACGCGCGCCGCGTTTCTAGAGGCCTATGCCGCCGAAGCCAGCGCCCCGGCCACCCAGCACCCGGGCGCGCATCTGGAGGTGCCCCCCGTGCCGGACGGCGCCATCGTGGCGCTGTTCGAGATCGAGAAGGCGCTGTACGAGCTGCGCTACGAACTCGGCAACCGCGTCGATTGGGCGCAGGTGCCACTGCAGGGGCTGCTGGCGCTCATCGGCGCCGCGGCCTCGCCCTCGCCCGCCCCTGCGGCACCGTAGGCGCCGGTCACCCGGCCCGCCAACGACCGTCCACGTTCACCCGATCAATTGAGGGCACCCTCCATGGAAAATTTCAGCATTCATCTGGAACCGGCCCGCGCCATGCTGCTGCAGGTCAGCGCATTCCTGCCGCGGCTTCTCATCGCCCTGCTTGTCGTCGCAGCCGGCTGGCTGGTGGCCAAGGCGGCGCGCTTCGCCGTGACCCGCGGGCTGCGCGCGATCAACTTCCAGGTGCTCACGCAGCGCGCCGGGCTCGACGGCTTTCTGAAGCAAGGCGGCGTGCAGGGCGACACCACCAGCATCTTCGGCATCCTGGTCTATTGGCTGGTCATCCTCGCCTCGCTGCTCATCGCCTTCAACGGCCTGGGCCTGAGCTACGTGACCGCGCTGCTCAGCCGCGTGGTGTGGTTCGTGCCCAACCTGTTCATCGCGCTCATCATCCTCGCGCTGGGCGCGTACTTCGGCCGCTTCGTCGGCGAGATGGTGGCCGCGCAGGGCCGGCGCAGCGGCCTGAAGGAAACCGTGCTGCTGGGCAAGCTGGCCCAGTACGCGATCGTGGCCTTCGTCGTGCTGATCGCGCTCGACCACCTGCGCATCGGCGGCGACATCGTGCGCCAGAGCTTCCTCATCGTGCTGGGCGGCGCGGTGTTCGCCCTGGCGCTGGCCTTCGGCTTAGGGGGCAAGGACCGCGCGGCCGAGTGCATCGAGCACTGGTGGCCCCGCAAGCGCGGCCCGGGCGACGGCCCCGCGGGCGACGACCACCGCATTCCATGACACCGGCCCGGCCGCGTCAACGGCGCTGCCCGCCAGGCTGCTGAGGCGGCACTTTCCACGCCCCCCCTGGGCGCCCCACCCCGCGCTATGCCGCGGGGTTTTCTTTTGCCCTGCCGTGTCATGGCGCGGTGCGCAGGGCCAAGCCGCACGGGAAAACCCCACCCCCCAGCGTCAGGCTTTTTTCAGCAGCCCGGGAGTACGATCGGCGCCACTGCCGGCCCTGCGTCCACACGCAGCGGCCGGGCCGCCGTATTTCAATAATTCCCCAAGTTCTCCAGGAGACAAACCGTGTCAGGACTCCTCAAATTGGCCATGGGCATGGACTGGATTTCCACCAAGCTCAGCAAGGTGGCCGGATGGGCCGTGCTCGCCGCCGCTCTGATTTCCGCCACCAACGCGATCATCCGCTACGGCCTGGACATGAGTTCCAACGCCTGGCTCGAGATCCAGTGGTACCTTTTCGCCACCACCGTGATGCTGGGCGCGCCGCTGGTGCTCAAGCTCAACGAGCACGTGCGCGTGGACATCATCTACGGCCGGCTGCGAGGCAAGAAGCCCGTGCTGGTGGACCTGTTCGGCCTGATCGTCTTCCTGCTGCCGGTGATGGGCCTGCTCACCTGGCTGACGGCGCCGTTCTTCTGGCACATGCTGGTATCGGGCGAGATGTCCGGCAACATCGGCGGCCTGATCCGCTGGCCCGCCGCGCTGCTGATGCCCCTGGGCTTCGGCGCGATGTTCCTGCAAGGCGTGGCCGAGATCATCAAGCGCGTGGCCTACCTGCGCGGCGACATCCAGATGAACACGCACTACGAGAAGCCGGTGCAGTAAGCACCCGCCCGCCCCTGCCCCACCGACTTCTCTCAGGACGACACCAGAATGCACATGGAAAACTTTGCCCCGATCATGTTCGCGGGGCTGATCGTGATCATGCTGATCGGGTTCCCGGTCGCGTTTTCGCTCGCGGCCCTGGGCCTGTTCAGCGGATTCTTCGCCATCGAGATGGGCTGGTTCCCGGCCAACTTCATGGCGAACCTGCCGATCAACATGTTCGGCATCCTGTCCAACGACCTGCTGCTGGCCATTCCGTTCTTCACGCTCATGGGCGCGGTGCTCGAGAAATGCGGCCTGGCCGAGGACATGCTCGACTCCATGGGCCAGCTGTTCGGCCCGGTGCGCGGCGGGCTGGGCTACTCGGTCATCATCGTGGGCTTCATCCTCGGGGCCATCACCGGCACCGTCGCCGGCCAGGTGATCGCCATGGCCATGATCTCGCTGCCGGTGATGATGCGCTACGGCTACAACATGCGCTACTCCACCGGCGTGCTGGCGGCCTCGGGCACCATCACGCAGCTGGTGCCGCCCTCGCTGGTGCTGATCGTCATGGCCGACCAGCTCGGCCGTTCGGTGGGCGACATGTACAAGGGCGCCTGGGGCCCCGCCATCCTGCAGGTGCTGATCTTCGCCATCTACACCTTCCTGCTGGGCCGCTTCCGCCCCGAGTACGTGCCCGGCCTGCCCAAGACGGCGCGCACGCTGCACGGCTGGGCCCTGTGGGGCAAGTGCCTGCGCGGCATCATCCCCTCGGCCATCCTGATCTTCGCGGTGCTGGGCTCCATGGGCGGCCTGCCCTTCATGGACCACGCCATCGCCACGCCGACCGAGGCCGGCGCCATGGGCGCGGTGGGCTCGCTGATCCTGGCGGCCATCCACAAGCGGCTCACGTGGCAGCTCATCAAGGAAGCGATGGACGGCACCATGCGGCTCACGGCCATGGTGGTGTTCATCCTGATCGGCTCGCGCGTGTTCTCGCTGGTGTTCCAGGGCGTGGATGGCGCCATCTGGATCGAACACCTGCTGAGCGACCTGCCAGGCGGCCAGATCGGCTTCCTGATCGTGGTGAACATCTTCATCTTCTTCCTGGCGTTCTTCCTCGACTTCTTCGAGATCGCCTTCATCATCCTGCCGCTGCTGGGCCCCGTGGCGCACAAGCTGGGCATCGACCTGGTGTGGTTCGGCGTGCTGCTGTGCGTGAACATGCAGACGAGTTTCATGCACCCGCCCTTCGGCTTCGCACTGTTCTACCTGCGCGGCATCTCGGACACGCTGTTCAAGGAAAAACGCATCGACAGACCGGTCAAGTCCAGCGACATCTACATGGGCTCCATCCCCTGGGTGATCATGCAGCTGATCCTGGTGGCGATCGTGATCTTCTTCCCGCAGACGGTGACCGTCTTCCTGGACAAGGAGCAGGTGGTCGACCTGGACAAGGTGCAGCTCGAGATGCCGGCCGACTCGTCCGCCGAGCCCACCATCAACATGGATGACCCGTTCGGCACCGGTGAAAAGCCCGCAGCGGGCAGCGCCGCCCCGGCCGCCGAACCCGGTGCCGAGCCCGCCATGCCGGTGCCCGAGCCAGCACCGGACGCCGCACCCGCCGAGGGCGCGGCCAGCACGCCGCAATGACGGGCAACTCTCCGAACGTGCCCCCTGCGGATGCAGCGGACGCACCGGGCGGTGCCGGGGGCGCCTGGCTGGAAAGCGCCGCCTACCCGCCGGCGGTGCGGGGGCTGGCCGTGGCCATCGTCGTGGCGCTTGGCGCGTTTGCGGCCTGGTCGGTGCCCGCGCTGCGCGGCGCGCAGTGGTCCTTCACCAGCCTGGCCACCGTCTGCCTGGCCGGGGTGCTGATCGCCTGGGTGGGCTGGTGGATGGTGTTCAGCCGCACGCGCTTCACGGGCGACGCATTGCTGCAGTCGTGGCTGTGGGACAAGAAGGTGCACATCCGCGAAGTGGCCACTTTCAAAATCGTGCACTGGCCCTGGCTGAGCGGCATCGTCGCGCCCCGCATGCTCGTGCGCCGGCGCAACGGCAGCATCGCCTGGGTGCATTCGGCCGACCCGGCCTTGTTGGTGGCCTTCGGCGAGGCGGTGGTGCGGCAGGGCAGCAATCCACAAGCCCGTTCTGAAGACCAGCCCCCGACAGCTCGCTGAAGCGCCGGGCGAAATGCCACCAGCCGCCCCTGCGGTGCGCAGCCATGGCCGTGGTGCGGCAATGCGCATGATCCACGCGCCCACGGGGGGCGCGACCAGTACCAGGATTCGAACCTTGGAGCCCCTGCTCCCGTTTCAACCCACACATCCCGCGAGGGACGCGACAGACACTCTGCGTTGGTGCTTGCGCACCAGCCAGGCACCCAAAAAAAAGCCGCCGTTCACACGGCGGCTCGGAGGATTGCGCAGTTACAGCTTCTGCTGCTGCATGAAGCGGTCGAACGTGCCTTCGGTGAAGCGGAACCAGGCGTTCTGGTCGGCCAGGAACTTGGAGTAGTCGGGGTAGATTTTCTTCCACTCGGGGTTGCTGTTGTTCAGGTCCGAGTAGATCTGCTGGGCCGACTTGAAGGCCGCGTTCATCACGTCCTGCGTGAAGGGACGCAGCTTGGTGCCGGAGCCCACCAATTGCTTGATGGCCACGGGGTTGCGGGCGTCGTACTTGGCGAGCATGGTCACGTGGGCGTGCGAGGCGGCAGCTTCCACCACGGCCTTGTATTCGGCCGGCAGGCCTTCCCAGGCCTTGGTGTTGATGTAGAAGTCCAGCTGCGGGCCGCCTTCCCACCAGCCGGGGTAGTAGTAGAACGGCGCGACCTTGTTGAAGCCCAGCTTCTGATCGTCATACGGTCCCACCCACTCCAGCGCGTCGATCGTGCCCTTTTCCAGCGCGGGGTACAGGTCGGCACCGGGGATGGACTGGGGGATCACGCCGAACGGCTCCAGCACCTTGCCCGCGAACGGGTTGGTGCGGAACTTGAGGCCCTTCAGGTCGGCGACCGACTTGATTTCCTTCCGGAACCAGCCGCCCATCTGCGCGCCCGTGTTGCCGCCCGGCAGGTTGATGATGTTGTACTTGGCGTAGAACTCGCGCATGAGCTTCAGGCCGTTGCCCTCGTACATCCATGCGTTCATCTGGCGTGCGTTCAGACCGAACGGCACGGCGCAGCCCAGGCAGAACGTCGGGTCCTTGCCGTAGAAATAGTAGGGGGCCGTGTGGGCCATTTCGACGGAGGCGCTCTGCACGCCGTCCACCACGCCGAAGGCGGGCATCAGCTCGCCGCCGGCATGCACCGAGATCTGGAACTTGCCGCCCGTGGCTTCGCTGACCTTCTTGGAGAACACCTCCGCCGTTCCGTAGATGGTGTCGAGCGACTTGGGGAAGCTCGAAGCGAGGCGCCAGCGGATGTTGGCCTGCGCATGCACTGCAGGGGCCGCGCCCGCGGCCAGCACGCCGACGATGCCGGCGTGCTTGATGATTGAACGACGATCCATGAGGATTGATCTCCGAGATATTGTTGGCAGAACCCGGCGCTGGTGGGCACCGTGCGCCCAGGGCAAGAAACTGTGTGGGCCGAGGACGATTGTAGGAACATGCCCCCTGCGGGTTTTGCGGGTTTTCCCGTGAAAGAACCCACCCGTTTCGCCCATTCAGGGTTCTGCAAGCATCGGGCGCGCGCCCTTCGCGGAGATCGACAGCGGGCGCCTCGGGGCCAGGGCATCAGTGCCCGTGCCGCGTTTGCGAAGGCCCACCCACCTCGGGCCGTCTCGGAACGGGTCCGGCGGCCTCAGGCGGCAGCGGACGGTGCCAGGAACCGCGCGCGCACGGCCCGTTCGATGCCCGCCGCATCCAGCCCCTGCAGCGCCAGCAGCCTGGCGGGGTCGCCATGTTCGATGAACGCATCGGGCAAGCCCAGTTGCAGCACCGGCCGCACCACGCCCGCGGCGTTGAGGGCCTCGCACACGGCGCTGCCGGCGCCGCCCAGCGTGGTGCCCTCCTCCAGCGTCACCAGGGCCTCGTGGTTCGCGGCCACTTCCAGCAGCAGGGCCGTGTCGATGGGCTTGGCCCAGCGCATGTTGACCACCGTGGCATCCAGCGCCTCGCCCGCCTGCAGCGCGGGGTACAGCAGCGTGCCGAAGGCCAGGATGGCGATGCGCCGGCCCTGCGGCGCCGCGCCCGTGCGGCGCACCTCGCCCTTGCCGAACGGCAGCCCTTCCAGGCTGGCCAGGGGCACCACGCCCGCACCGCTGCCGCGCGGGTAGCGCACGGCCACGGGGTGGTCCTGCTCGAAGGCGGTGGTCAGCAACTGGCGGCACTCGCGCTCGTCGGCGGGGCAGGCCATGCTCATGTTGGGAATGCAGCGCACGAACGGAATGTCGTAGGCGCCGGCATGCGTGGCGCCATCGGCGCCGACCAGGCCCGCGCGGTCGAGCGCGAACACCACGGGCAGGTTCTGCAGGGCCACGTCGTGGATCAACTGGTCGTAGGCGCGCTGCAGGAAGGTCGAGTAGATCGCCACCACCGGCTTGACGCCCTCGCAGGCCATGCCGGCGGCGAACGTCACCGCGTGCTGCTCGGCGATGCCCACGTCGTAGTAGCGGCCGGGGAAACGCTTTTCGAACTCCACCAGCCCCGAGCCTTCGCGCATGGCAGGCGTGATGCCCACCAGCCGCTCGTCCTTGGCCGCCATGTCGCACAGCCACTGGCCGAAGACCTGGGTGAAGGTCTGCTTCGGGGGCGTGGCGGGCTGCGTCAGGCCCACGCGGGGGTCGAACTTGCCGGGGCCGTGGTAGGCCACCGGATCGGCCTCGGCCAGCTTGTAGCCCTGGCCCTTCTTGGTAACGACGTGCAGGAACTGCGGGCCCTTGAGGCCCTTGATGTTTTCCAGCGTGGGAATGAGCGAGTCGAGGTCGTGCCCGTCGATGGGGCCGATGTAGTTGAAGCCGAACTTCTCGAACAGCGTGGCCGGCACCACCATGCCCTTGGCCTGCTGCTCCAGCCGCTTGGCGAACTCCAGCAGCGGCGGCACGGGCTTGAGCACGGTCTTGCCCACGTTCTTGGCGGCAGCGTAGAAATGGCCGCTCATGAGTTGCGCCAGGTAGCGGTTCAGCGCGCCCACGGGCGGACTGATGCTCATGTCGTTGTCGTTGAGGATGACCAGCAGGTTGGCATCGGCCACGCCGGCGTTGTTCAGCGCCTCGAAGGCCATGCCCGCCGTCATGGCGCCGTCGCCGATGATGGCCACGGCATGGCGGTTCTCGCCCCGCTGCTTGGCGGCCAGCGCCATGCCGAGCGCGGCGGAGATGCTGGTGCTGGAGTGTGCCGTGCCGAAGGTGTCGTATTCGCTCTCGGCGCGCTGCGGAAAGCCCGACAGCCCGCCGAACTGGCGCAGCGTGCCCATGCGGTCGCGCCGGCCGGTCAGGATCTTGTGGGGGTAGGTCTGGTGGCCCACGTCCCACACGAGGCGGTCGCGCGGGGTGTCGAACACGGTGTGCAGCGCCACGGTCAGCTCCACCGTGCCCAGGTTGGAACTCAGGTGCCCGCCGGTCTTGGAGACGCTGTCGAGCACGAAGGCGCGCAGTTCGGTGGCCAGGTCCTTCAACTCGGCGCGCGACAGGCGGCGCAGGTCGGCCGGGTCGTTGATGGTCTGCAGCAGGGGAAAGGAATTCGTGGACATAGGCTATTTTTTGAGGAGCTGCTTGCGCCATGCAGGCAAGCGCTGCAGACCGTTCATTGTGCGGGCCGGTGCGCCGGGGCCACCGGGGAGGTCTGCGGGGATGGCGGCACAGGGCACGCAGCACGCCGCCATCATCAGTGCGAGCGGTTCACCACCATGTCGGCCAGCGCCGCCAGCGCGCGCGTGTCGGGCAGGCCGCTCGCGGCCAGCGCGGCGTGCGCCTCGACCCGCAGCTCGCCAGCGTGCGCCTGGGCGCGTTCGAGCCCGAGCAGCGATACGTAGGTGGGCTTGTCGCTCGCGGCGTCCTTGCCGGCGGTCTTGCCCAGCGTGGCCGAATCGGCCGTCACGTCGAGGATGTCGTCCACCACCTGGAAGGCCAGCCCCAGCGCGGCGCCGTACTGCGACAGCGCGGCCAGGGCGGCCGGCGCGGCCTGCCCGCAGGCCGCACCCATCACCACGCTGCCCTGCAGCAGCGCGCCGGTCTTGAGCCGGTGCATCTGGCGCAGTTCGGCCTCGCTCAAAGCGCGGCCCACGCTGGCCAGGTCGATGGCCTGGCCGCCGGCCATGCCGTCGGCACCGGCGGCCTGGGCCAGCATGCGGCACAGCGTGGCCTGCATCGCGGGCGGCACCTGCGGCCCCTCCGGCGTGAGCAGACCGAAGGCCAGCGCCTGCAGCGCATCGCCGGCCAACAGCGCGCGGGCCTCGCCGAAGCGCACGTGCACCGTGGGCTTGCCGCGGCGCAGCACGTCGTTGTCCATGCACGGCATGTCGTCGTGCACCAGGGAATAGGCGTGGATCAGCTCCACCGAGCAGGCCGCGCGCAGGGCCGCTTCGTCCAGGCCACCGACGGCCTCCGAGGCGGCCAACACCAGCAGGGGCCGCAGGCGCTTGCCACCGTCGAGCACGGCGTAGCGCATGGCCTCGCCCAGGCCTGCGGGTGCATCGCTGCACACCCAGCGCGACAGGGCGTCCTCCACGCGCGCCAGTTGCGCATGGCTCCATGCGCCGAGGTCGAACGGGGCATGGAGCGCGGTGGGTACGGTGGATGGGCCCAGAGGGGTCGGTACTGCCGCCATGGTGGGGGTCACTCCTGCGTCCATGGTTGCAGCGCTCCTTCGTCCAATACCTTGATCTGGTCCTGCACCGCTTCCAGCCGGCCGCGGCAAAAGGCCAGCAGCTGCGCGCCGCGCTGGTAGCCCGCGAGCATCTGGTCCAGAGGCAACTGGCCCGACTCGATGCGCCCCACGAGTTGCTCCAGCTCTTCCAGCGCGGCTTCGTAGCTGGCGGGTTCGGGGAGTTTCGGGGGAACGGCGGAGGCCTTGGGCATGGAACGGGGGGCGGCGAACGCGCAGGTAAAACGGGCGATTTTAGGCGCACCCTCCTTCGGGCGGGCGGCGGCGGGTGGGCGGCACGTGGAAAATGGCTGGCACCTTGGCGACACCATCGGCGCGCAAGCCTTGCCCGGCGCGCTCAAGCATGTCCGGCCAATACACATACGGGGGGAGCGGAAATAACCCCACCGGCTACAATCCCATTCCCTTCGGGCCGGCTTGCATGCCGGTTTCTTTTTTTCCGTGTGCACTTCACGCACCCTCCCTGTGGGGAGTCTTTAGGTCAGGTCACCCATGTCTGATTTAAGTCTTCAACTGCAGCAGGCCGCAAGCCAACTACCAGTTTCAAGCTACTTTGACGAAGCGCTGTTCCAGCGCGAGCTGGAGACCATCTTCCAGCGCGGGCCCCGCTATGTGGGGCACCAGCTTTCCGTGCCCGATGCGGGCGACTACTACGCCCTGCCGCAGGAAGGCGAGGGCCGTGCGCTCGTGCGCAACGCGCAGGGCGGCGTCGAGCTGATCTCCAACGTGTGCCGCCACCGCCAGGCCGTGATGCTCAAGGGCCGTGGCACCCTGCAAGGCCACGGCAAGGGCCACGCGGGCGGCAACATCGTGTGCCCGCTGCACCGCTGGACGTATTCGCCCGGCGGCCAGCTGCTCGGCGCCCCGCACTTCGCGCAGGACCCCTGCCTGAACCTCAACAACTACGGTCTGCGCGAGTGGAACGGCCTCCTGTTCGAGGACAACGGCCGCGACATCGGCGCCGACCTGGCCGGCATGGGGCCGCGCGCCGAACTGAGCTTCGACGGCTTTTCGCTCGACCGCGTGGAAATGCACGAGTGCAACTACAACTGGAAGACCTTCATCGAGGTCTACCTCGAGGACTACCACGTGGGCCCCTTCCACCCGGGCCTGGGCAACTTCGTGACCTGCGAGGACCTGAGCTGGGAGTTCCAGAAGCATTATTCGGTGCAGACGGTCGGCGTGGCCTCCACCTTCGGCAAGCCCGGCTCCGACGTCTACCGCCAATGGCACGACGTGCTGCTGCGGTACCGCGAAGGCAAGCTGCCCGAGCGCGGCGCGATCTGGCTCACCTACTACCCGCACATCATGGTGGAGTGGTATCCGCACGTGCTTACCGTCTCCACGCTGCATCCCGTCAGCCCGACGAAGACGATGAACATGGTGGAGTTCTACTACCCTGAGGAAATCACCGCCTTCGAGCGCGAGTTCGTCGAGGCCCAGCAGGCCGCCTATATGGAAACCTGCATCGAGGACGACGAGATCGGCGAGCGCATGGACGCCGGCCGCCGCGCCCTCTACGAGCGCGGCGACAACGAAGTCGGCCCCTACCAGAGCCCGATGGAAGACGGCATGCAGCACTTTCACGAGTGGTACCGCGCCGCCATGGGCGATGCGGTACCCCAGCGCTGACACCGACCCGATTGCTATAAAAATAATAGCTTCTGCCGCATGATCCACTAGGGCATGCGGCCTTTTTCACTCCAAACCCCCTCATTCCCATGCAAGCGCTCTGGATGGTGTTGGCCGCGTTCCTCTTCGCCAGCATGGGCGTGTGCGTCAAGGTCGCGTCGGCCTACTTCAACTCCGCCGAACTGGTGTGCTACCGCGGCATCATCGGCATGGCGATCCTGTGGGCGCTGGCGCGCTCGCAGCGGGTCAAGCTGGGCACGCATTACCCGGGCATGCACGCGTGGCGCAGCCTGGTGGGGGTGGTCTCGCTGGGCTCGTGGTTCTACGCCATCGCGCACCTGCCGCTGGCCACCGCGATGACACTCAACTACATGAGCAGCGTGTGGATCGCGGCGTTCCTCGTTGGCGGCGCGCTGCTGGCCTGGCGGCCCTCGAGCAGCAGCTCGCGCCCGCCGCTGCAGGGCACGCTGGTGTTCACCGTGATGGTGGGCTTTGCCGGCGTGGTGATGATGCTGCGCCCCAGCCTCGACCAGCATCAGATGTTCGCCGGCCTGATCGGGTTGCTGTCGGGCCTCACCGCCGCGTTCGCCTACATGCAGGTGATGGCGCTGTCGCGCCTGGGCGAGCCCGAGACGCGCACGGTGTTCTATTTCGCGGTGGGCTCGGCGGTGGCCGGCGGCGCGGGCCTGCTGCTCACGGGCATGTCCGACTGGCCGGGCTGGCCCAGCCTGTGGCTGCTGCCCATCGGCGTGCTGGCGGCGGCCGGCCAGTTGTGCCTGACGCGGGCCTATGCCAGCGCGCGCACCTCGCGCGGCACGCTGGTGGTGGCCAACCTGCAGTATTCGGGCATCGTGTTCGCGGCGCTGTACAGCGTGCTGCTGTTCGGCGACGACATCCCCGCCATCGGCTGGGCCGGCATGGCGCTCATCGTGGTGAGCGGCATCGTGGCCACCGTGTTGCGGGCGCGCGCGGCCCCCGGCGCGCCGGCCGAAGAGCACTGAGGCCGCCGGCCCGGCGCTGCCGCAGCCGGGTGGCCCCAGGGCGCGCCCGCCCGTCAGGCCTGTCCGACGCACGGCCCCGCCGCGCCGGACCACAATAAGGGCTTGTCCGCCACCGATTGATTCAGTCCCATGCCGTACACCACCCTGATCTCCGCCGCCGAACTGCAATCCCTCATCGCCAGCGGCGCGCCGCGGATGGTCTTCGACTGCACGTTCGACCTGACGCAGCCCTCGCTGGGCGAGCAGCAATACCGCGAATCGCACATTCCCGGCGCGCTCTACGCGCACCTGGACCGCGACCTGAGCGCCAAGCACGGCGCACCCGGCGCGGGCGGCACCATCGTCGCCACCGAGGCGGACCAGCCCGCATCGGGCGGGCGCCACCCCCTGCCCAACCGCGACCGGCTCGAAGCCTGGCTCTCGCGCATCGGCTTCACCAACGGCATGCAGGCCGTGGTGTACGACCGCAACGGCGCCAACTACTGCGGCCGGCTGTGGTGGATGCTCAAGTGGGCCGGCCACGATGCGGTGGCGGTGCTGGACGGCGGCCTGCAGGCCTGGACCGCGGCGGGCGGGGACCTCGCCAGCGGCGACGAGCCGGCGCATTTCCAGTCCAACTTCAAGCTGGGCGAGCCCCTGCGCCAACTGGCCACCGCGGCGGACGTGCAGGCCGCCCTGGGGCAGGACCGCCAGACGGTGATCGACGCCCGCGCGCCCGCCCGCTACCGCGGCGAGGTCGAGCCGCTGGACCCCGTGGCGGGGCACATTCCCGGCGCGCTGAACCGTCCGTTCTCCGAGAACCTCGGGCCGGACGGCCGTTTCAAGCCCGCCGCGCAGTTGCGCGCCGAGTTCGAGACCCTGCTCGGCGCGCGCGCGCCCGGCACGGTGGTGCACCAGTGCGGCAGCGGGGTGAGCGCCATCCCCAATGTCTTGGCCATGGAACTGGCCGGTTTCGGAAAAACCACGCTGTTTGCCGGCAGCTGGAGCGAATGGTGCAGCGTTCCTGACCGCCCCGTGGAGCGCGGCTGACCCCTGCGGGAGGGCCGGCCGTGCAGCAGGCCTTCCTCTCTCCAGGGTCGGACACCCGCTGCGGATTTTGTAAGGCAAATTCCTACACGCCGGGTGTGCCGACCAGACACGCTGCACATCCAAACCCCGACTTAATTTTTGATTGGGCTGAATTCACAATCCATTTCAACGGATCGCGAAACCATGCAAACCGCATGAACCCCGCCAGATCGGTTAAAGGAAAAGGATTCACCATGACCTCCGAACAACTTCTCGCTGAAATCCGCGAAGCCAACCTCACCTACCTGATGTTGGCACAGACCCTGATCCGCCAGGACAAGGCGGAAGCTGTTTTCCGTCTGGGCCTGAACGAAGACGCCGCCGACATCCTCGCCTCGCTGTCGGCCGCGCAGGTGCTCAAGCTGGCCTCCCGCAACACGCTGCTGTGCAGCTTCCGGGTGGACGACAACCTGGTGTGGAGCTTGCTCACCAACCACAACACCCCGAAGAAGGTCGGCAACGAAGCGACCAACACGCTGCACGCCAACATCCTGATGGCCAGCCGCGTGTCCGAAGTGCTCTGAGCGCAGCACCCGCTGCCCTCACCGCCCCGCCCGCCTGCCGCCGCCCACCTTCTTCGAAAGACAGCCATGTCCGCACCCGTCAAGAGCGTCCTCAACGAATCCAAGCAGATCGAACGCGCCGCCATGCTGATCCAGATGGGTGCCCGCATGCAGGTGCTGGAGTCGGAAACCACGCTGTCCTACGAGCGCCTGATCCGGCTGTACAAGGAGATCGCCGGCAAGTCGCCGTCCAAGGGCCAACTGCCCTTCTCGACCGACTGGTTCCTGACCTGGCAAGAGAACATCCACAGCTCGCTGTTCCTGAACATCTACGAATACCTGTCCAAGGGCGTGGACCTGGATTCGGTGGAACTGCTCACCAAGGCCTACCGCCTGTACAACGAGCAGGTCACCACCGCCGAGATCGAACCCCTGCTGTCCTTCACCCGCGCTTGGCGCCTGGTGAAGTTCGTGGACGCCGGCATGCTGACCCGCACCGCCTGCTCGCAGTGCAGCGGCCAGTTCGTCACCGATCTGTACGAAAACGCCCGCAACTACACCTGCGGCCTGTGCAATCCGCCCGCCCGTGCCGGCAAGAGCAAGTCGGCCGGCGCGCTGATGCTGCACTGAGCCTGTGCACCACCAGGCTTTAAGCCAAAAAGCCTTCCAGCGCATATTCCACTAGGGCATATCGCTACAAAATCAATAGCAGATCAAACATTCGAAAACCCGGCCCTGGCCGGGTTTTTTCGTGGGCGAGGCGGGACGGTCGGCAAGCCAAAGCTCCCCAGCCCCCATCCGCCCACCGGCCCACCGCCCGTCAGCGCATCGCCAGCAGGATGCGGATGTCCGAGTCCACCGGCAGCGCATAGTCGTAGGCCGCCATGACCGCATTGCCCTCGGGGCTCACCAGCTTGAGGCTCACGTACACCGTCTGCGGGGTGGCCGCGTACGTGCCCACCACCACCGCCTGCGCCGCCTGGGCGCGGCTCACTTCGCGCACTTCACGCGAGAGCAGCAGTTCGCCGTCGCCGGGCCGCATGACCAGGTTCTCTCGCAGCTTCAGCTCGGTCACCCGCACGCCACGCTGCACCAGCCGCCCGGCGATCTGTTCGGAGCACAGGCGGCCCAGCCGTGACGACTCGTTCAGCCGGTCCAGGTGCACCAGCGTGGAGACCAGCACTGGCTGGCGCGGATCGAGCGGCGCGCCCTGCAGCAGCATGTCCGCGGCCTTCTGGTTGAATTCGAGCAGGTCGGTCTGCACGCCGCCCGCGGCCGCGCTGCCGTAGTAGAACCGCGCGCAACCCGGCAGGGCCACCGCCGCGGCGCCCGCCAGCGCGCCGGCCAGCACGGTGCGGCGCCTCATGGCACCACCCGCCACGTCTTGACCGGCGTGGCCGCCACCGCCGGCACGCGCGGCAGGTACAGCGCCACGTCGCCCTGGTCGATGGAGTAGACGTCGCTGGTGCGCGCCAGCACGCGCTCGTCCGATTCGATGGACGTGGTCACCAAAATTTCGGTGCGCGCCGTGCCGCTGGCCAGCAGCACGTCCGGCGCCGGCACGTAGGCGCCCGACGCATCGCGCACCACCGCCACGCCCTCGGACAGCCGCACCCGCGGCGGCGCGTACACACCGCCGCCCTGGTGCTGCACCACCTGCGTGGACACCGCCATGCGCACGCCGGTCGGCTGGGTCGAGACGGTGATGCCGCGGTCCACCAGGCGCGTGACCAGCAGCGAGCGAAAGCCCGCGTCGAAGCCGTCGCCCTGCGCGGGCAGCAGATAGATCGGGTACTCCCCCGGCGGCCAGTCGCGCAGCCGCACCGCCGTGCGCTCCGCCACGTCGCGGGCCAGCACGTCCCAGTGCTGCACGGCGCGCGCGGTTTTCTGCGTGGAGGGCGCGTGCAATTCGTCGCGCGGCAGATCGGGCGCCGCGCAGCCGGCCAGCAGCGCGGCAGCGGACAGCAGGCACCCGCCCGCCAGCCGGCGTGCAGGTGCCAGACGCCCCACGCCAGCGGATTCGCGGCCCTGCGCCGGGGCCCGGGCGACCGGGCGTGCACGTTTTTCGAGAGATTCCATAACCGCAAATGCTAGCGGCCGCCCGCGCAAGGCATCGGCCGAACAGCGCGGCTTTTCCCCCGCTGCCAGGGGGCTTGGGGGCCTCGTCACCCGGGGTTTCCCGCACGCGCCGGCCCCGCTGCTGCGGTGCTCGCCTACGCGGCGTTCGAGCGGCGTTGCGACAAAATCCGCGCATGTCCCGCCCCGCCGCCCCCCTGCCCCCCACGCCGCCCCTGGCGCGCCAACTTCCACCCACCTCCGCGACGACAGGGCAGCTTCCGGCCGGCGACCCGCCCGACCAGTCCGACACCTCCCCCTCCAACCCCGCATCCGCACCCACCGCCGCGCCCGAGCCCGGCGACGATGTGCCGCTCGAACCCCTGGCCGCCGGAGCCTCGGAGAGATCGGCCAACCCGCCCGCCTCCACGGCCCCTTCCGCACCCGCCGCGCTGCCGGCCTCGCCCGCAGCACCACACGCCGAACCATCCCCTTCCCCGTCGCCCACCGGCCCCTCGGCAGCCGCTGCCGCCGCAACCCTGCCTGGAGCGCCGGGCTTCATGCTGAACATGCCGATTGACGTGCGCAACATGTCGCTCGCGCTGCTGGCCCTGTTCGCCACCGTCGCGCTGCTGCACTGGGCCAGCGCCGTGTTCATTCCCCTCATGCTGAGCGTGCTGCTCACCACCGCGCTGCACCCGGCGGTCACCGCCCTGCACCGCTGGCACATCCCGCGCTGGCTCGGGGCCGGGGTGCTGCTGATGGGCATCGTCGGCAGCCTGGGCGGCGCGGCCTGGTCGCTCAGCGACGGCGCGGCCGAGCTGGTGGATTCGGTGCCCGTGGCCGCGCGCAAGGTGCGCGATGCCATGCGTCAGCGCGTGGGCGGGCCCAGCCCGCTGGACACCATGCAGAAGGCCGCCACGCAGATCGAGCAGGCCGCCACCGAAAGCATTCCGCCGCAGACGCGCCGCGGCGTGCAGCGCGTGGTGATCGAGCGCGCGCCCTTCAACATCCGCGACTACGTGTGGAGCGGCACCATGGGCCTGGCGTCTGCCGCCGGCCAGCTCACCGTGGTGATCTTCCTGACCTTCTTCGCGCTCGCATCGGGCAACCTGTTCCGCCGCAAGCTCATGCGCATCGCCGGCCACAGCCTGGAGCGGCGCAAGGTGACCATGGCGGTGCTGGACGACATCACCGGCCAGATCCAGCGCTACCTGCTGGTGCAGCTGCTCACCAGCGTGCTGGTGGGCGTGGCCACCGGCGCGGTGTACGCCCTGCTCGGGCTGGAAAACCCCGCCGTCTGGGGCGTGGTGGCCGGGGTGCTCAACCTCGCGCCCTACATCGGCTCGGTGGTGGTGACGGGCGCCTCGGCGCTGGTCGCCTTCCTGCAGTTCGGCACCGTGGACATGGCGCTGGCCATCGGCGGCGCATCGCTGGTCATCCACACCCTGGTGGGCAATCTGCTCACCCCCTGGCTCACCAGCAAGACCAGCCGCATGAGCCCCGTGGCTGTGTTCGTCAGCGTGCTGGTGTGGGGCTGGCTGTGGGGCCTGTGGGGCCTGCTGCTGGGCATTCCGGTGATGATGGCCGTGAAGGCGATCTGCGACCGGGTGGAGGATCTGCGGGCGGTGGGGGAACTGCTGGGGGATTGAAGGGAGAGAAGGCCTGACGGCCCGGCCAAGCACCGCAGCCGGGCCGGGCCCGTCTTCGATCAGGCCATTTGCCTGTCGCCGGGGTTGCGTCCGCCCGCCCGAATCTCCATGATGGGGTCGCCGGTGTGCATGGCGCCATCGGCACATCCACGCATCGCTCGGACCCATCGATCGATGCCTTCCCCGCAGGCGTGTCGCACGCCAGCCCACAGGAGCAAAAAACCATGCCCATCGAACTCTGGCTCGCCTTCGTCGCGGCCTCGGCCGTGATGCTGATCATCCCCGGCCCGACCATCCTCACCGTGATCAGCTACTCGATGTCGCACGGCCGCCGCGCGAACGTGCCGCTGGTGCTGGCCGTGGCGCTGGGCGATTCGACCGCGCTGGTGGTGTCGCTGCTGGGCCTGGGCGCGCTGCTGGAAACCTCCGCCTTCTGGTTCACCGCGGTGAAGTGGGTCGGCGGGCTGTACCTGCTGTATCTGGGCATCCGCTTGCTGCGCGCGGGAATCTCCGCCACCGAAATCGCCGCACCCGCCGCTCCGGCATCGCGCTGGCGCCTGTTCCTGAACACCTACCTGGTGACCGCGTTGAACCCGAAGGGCATCGTTTTCTTCGTGGCCTTCCTGCCCCAGTTCCTCAGCCCCGCCGCCAGCGCGACGCAGCAAATGGGAATACTGGGCGTCACCTTCGTGGTGCTGGCTGCCACCAATGCGACGCTGTATGCCGTGTTCGCTGGCAGCGCACGCAAGCTGCTCGCATCGCCACGGGCACAGCGGCGCTTCCATGTCGCGGGCGGCTCACTGCTGGCGGCAGCGGGGGTCTGGGCGTTGACGGCGCGGCGGCCTGGGTGAGGTAAGTGGCCATCCATCAGGGCGGCAGAGCATCCGTCAACGTTTTGCGTCGCAGGCCGGAGGGGGCGATGGATCGGCGCATTCTGGAGGAATGTTCTCGAAAGCCACGTCATTGCCGACCTGTACCGCATTGTTGGGCGGACTCAACCACCAATGGATTTCTCCATTCATCCAAAGATCGACGACCTGACTTTCACCCAGGAGTGTTTTGGAATTCACGCGGTACAAACGCACCACGTAGGGCATCTTGTAGTCGTGATGAATGATGCGCTGAACGAGAGACGCTTTGTGAAACTCAAGGCGATAGACGCGCTGAGGGCTGTTTTCACTGTCAAAAAAAGTGGGCGTCGCAGCGTACCAAGCCAGAAAAACAAGTGCATTCAATGCCAAGCACCAGACGATGCATGGGATTTTCCTGAAATCATTCAGCTTCATTGCCAATCCAATTTGATGGGAAACGGAAGGCGAACACGGTGCACGTCTGAGAGCACAACGAAGTCTGCACCTCGGCCATGTTGAATGCGCCACCGGCGGAAATCTTCGTTCTGCACAAAGTAAACATCTCCATGGATCTTGGACGCCTCTTGATTCACCCATTGATCAGAGATGGGGATGCCTCGGCCTACGTTCACACGACTCACTCCTTGAAATCCCCAAAAGCCGAGAGGCTGTGAAAGAAAAGGGGTTTCACCATCGTTGAAGTCATAGCTGTCGCGAAGGTAGAAACCCAATTCATCGATAACGACAGTGGTTTTTCCGAAGCTATTCTTTGCGACAAGTCCTGACACCGCGATCTTGAGCGTGGCTTCTCCCATGGCTCCATAGAAATCATCCAGCGGATCACTGAGTTGGCCACAGTGCACATAGTTGGTTTGGCACGTGCCATCAATGACTTTGGCAGGCTGCGCCAGGTTGCCAAACCTCGATGGCTGAGAGGCCCCTGCCGTTTGGTCATTGATGCGCTTTTTCAGCAAGAGCAATGCCGACGGCGTTGCCCATTCTTTCTGAAGCTTCACCATCGCAGCGCGAACCCGTGCAAAGCCGAGAGCCCAATTCATGGTGACGTTACTCTCATCCAGGCGCAAGGAGCCCAACTGGGACAGCTCAAAGGGGTCGCGTCCACGCTTCATCAGTTCTGGCATCTCAAAAGCCGCCCCGCGAAACCACCGCTCCATCAATGCCGCCGCCACCGGCCACCCCATGCGCGAGCGCATCACGCCAGGAATATCGTTGAGCTGAAACAGCCGCACCTTCGGCGGCAGCTTTTTCTCCAGCTGCGCACGCAGCCGCTCCTGGTCTATCTTGACCATGTCCTTCATGCAACCTCCCTCGTCCGTGATCGCCTGTTTTTTGGAACTGCGGATTCTCGGAGCAAAGAAGGCGCTCGGCGCGATGCCAACCGATTTTCTGGTTACGCTACGTAACCCAAAAGCAAATCACTTCGCCAGGGCTTTCGGTGACCGGTTTCGAACCCCATGGGGCACGGTTTTGCCAGGCGGGGTGCGCCGTGCCTCTATGCCGGCGCCACCGGAGCGCGCGCCGCCAGCTGCGTGGCCAGGGCCTGCAGCAGGGCCAGTTGCCGGCACACCAGGGCCAGTTGCGTCTGCACCAGCCGCAGGGTGTCCGGTGCGGCATCGGCGGCCTGTTCCAGCGCGGTGGCCAGCGTTTCGCCGTGGGCTGCGTCGCCCTCCAGGGTCTCGCGGGTGCGCAGGGCGCGGGCGACGGCTTCGAGGCGCTCGACGGCGTAGCGGGCGCCCTCCTGTACTAGTGGGTCGTCCACGCCTTCGGCGAGTTGGCCGCGGTGCGCGCCCAGCGCCGAGAGGTAGTTGAGCAGGGTGTGCGACAGCACCAGCATGCGCATGCCGGCCTGCGAATGCGAGCGCACGTGGCGGGGCTCGCGCAGCATGTGCGACAGGGCGGTGGAGAAGGCGGCGTCGGCGTTGTGGGCGGTGCGGCGAGCCAGTCGGTAATCGAGGTCGTCGTCCTTGCCGGTGGCGTACTGCGACATGATTTCGCGCAGGTACTGCCCGTTGGCCTGCAGGGCCTGCGCGGCCACGGAGGCCAGGCGCCGGCCCTGCCAGTCGGGCAGCACGACCATCATGGCGGCGGTGGCGATGGCGCTGCCGATCAGGGTGTCCAGCAGGCGCGGCAGGATCAGCGCGTGGGCCTCGCCGGTGGCCTGGTTGAAGCACATGAGCACCAGCAGCGTGATGGCGGCGGTGGCCGTGAGGTAGCGCGTGGTGCGGGTGACGAAGAACAGCACGCCTGCCGCCACGGCGAAGAGCGCCTGCAGCGGCGGGCTGGGAAAGAGCTTGAGCAGCGCCCAGCCGACCACCAGGCCGATGGCGGTGCCGGCGACGCGCTGCGACACGCGCGTGACGGTGGCGCCGTAGGTGGGTTGGCACACGAACAGCGTGGCCAGCGGAATCCAGTAGCCGTGCACGGGGTCGATGAGCTGCATGGCGATGCAGCCGGCCGCGAGCGCCAGCGACAGGCGCGTGGCATGGCGGAACAGCGGCGTGCCCGGGTGCAGCTGCGCGCGCACGCGGCCCCAGGCATCGGCCAGCGACCGGGGCGATCGGTCCAGCAAACTGCTGTCGCCCAGGCGTTCGCCGCCATCGGGGTGGGTGGCGGCGTCGAGCTGGCCGGAGAGCGTGGCGAGGTTGCGGGCCAGCGCGCGCAGGCTGCGCAGGGGGCGCTGCCAGGCGCTCTGGCGCTGGCTTTCCAGGTGGGCGATGGAGTCGTGCAGGTCGGCCATGGCACGCTCGCCGGCGGGGTCGCGCACGAAGGGCTCGTGCGTCTGCAGGGCCTCGGCCAGGCGGGTGCAGTCCACGCCCTGCAGTTGCAGCACGCGCTGGCAGCGGTAGAGCACGTCGCTGTGGAACAGCACGTCGGCCCAGTCGTTGTAGTGGTGGTGCGACGAGCTGGCGCGCTCGTGGATGTCCTGCGCGATGAAGTACAGGTTCAGGTGGCGCAGCAGCCGGCCGGTAGGGGGCGGCGCCTCGCGGCGCGCGCCCAGGCGGCTGAAGATGCTTTCCTTGGTGGTGTTGAGGGCGGACACCACGCGGCCGTTGGTCTGGGCGAGCGCCAGGCGCCGGCGCTCCACGTCCACGCCGCGCACGGGCTCGAACAGGCTGGCCTTGAGCCGCAGGTAGGCGCCGAGCACGCCGTAGAGCTTGGCGAGGTTCTGGCGCACGGGCTGGTGCGGGAACAGCGCGCACCACAGCAGCGACAGCAGGCCGTACCAGGTGGCGCCGGCCAGCAGCCAGGTGGGCACGCTGAAGCCCAAGGCCGGGTCGCCCCCGCGCTGGGAGCCGGGCGCCACGCTGATGGCGGTGTAGAGCGCCAGGATGACGGTGGCCAGCGCGATGGCGCGGTAGCGCTCGCCCACGGCGCCGAGCATGGTGAAGCCGAAGGTGGACACGGCCATGCCCGCCACGAACCACAGGGGCCACGGCATCAGGGCCTCGACCGAGAACGCTGCGGTGGCGAAGCAGGCCAGCGTGACGAGCAGCGCCCGCAGCCGGCCGCGCCAGTTGTCGTCGGTCTCGGCGATGGCGCTGGCGATGATGCCCAGGAAGATGGGCGTCACCAGCGGCACGCGGTCCAGCCACCAGCACACGGCCATGGCGCCGCTCAGCGCGATGAACACGCGCACGCCGTACACCAGCGCATCCTGCGCCCACAGGCGCCTTGCCCACCCTGCCATTGCCGTTTTCAAGATCGCATCAACCCCGGAGAGAGAAAGAAAAAACCATGGCGCGGGCCCGCGCCGGATGGCGGGAACCCAAGCAGATTCCATACCACGGCACGCAGCCCCTCCCGTGCCGCGCCCAATCCCCCGCCGTCAGCCGGTGTTGCGCAGCCCCGCCGCGATGCCGTTGATCGAGATGTGGATGCCGGTCTGCACGCGCTCGTCGCCCTGCCCGCCGCGCCAGCGGCGCACCAGTTCGACCTGCAGGTGGTGCAGCGGGTCGATGTACGGAAAGCGGTGGCGGATCGACCGGGCCAGAGCGGTGTTGTGCGTCAGGCGGTGCTTGTCGCCGGTGATGCGGGTGAGCGCATCGGCGGTGCGCTGCCATTCCGCTTCGATGGCGCCGAAAACCTTCTTGCGCAGGCGCGTGTCGGCCACCAGTTCGCTGTAGCGCGAGGCCAGGGCCAGGTCGCTCTTGGCCAGCACCATGTCCATGTTGGACAGCAGCGTGCCGAAGAACGGCCACTGGCGGTACATCTTCTGCAGCAGGGCCATCTGGGCCTTGGGGTCCTGGCCGGGCTGCCTGACGAAGGCTTCCACCGCGGCGCCGAAGCCGTACCAGCCCGGCAGCGTGAGCCGGCACTGGCCCCAGCTGAAGCCCCAGGGAATGGCGCGCAGGTCTTCGATGCGCTGGCTGGGCTTGCGCGAGGCCGGGCGCGAGCCGATGTTCAGCTCGGCGATCTCGCGGATGGGCGTGGAGTTGAAGAAGTAATCGGTGAAGCCCGGGGTGTCGTACACCAGCGCGCGGTAGGCGCCCATGCTGGCCACCGACAGCTGCGCCGCCGCTTCCAGGAAGTCCTTGGTGGCGGGCTTGGTGGGCTGCAGCAGCGTGGCCTCCAGCGTGGCGGCGACCAGGGTCTCCAGGTTGCGCCGGCCGATCTCGGGGTTGGCGTATTTGGAGGCGATGACCTCGCCCTGCTCGGTCAGGCGGATCTGCCCGCGCACGGTGCCGGGCGGCTGCGCCAGGATGGCCTGGTAGCTCGGGCCGCCCCCGCGGCCCACGGTGCCGCCGCGGCCATGGAACATGCGCAGCTGGATGCGGTGGCTGGCCGCCAGTTCGTCGAACAGCTCCACCAGCGCGATCTCGGCGCGGTACAGCTCCCAGCTGCTGGTGAAGATGCCGCCGTCCTTGTTGCTGTCGCTGTAGCCGAGCATGATGTCCTGCTCGGCGCCGCTGGCCTGCACCATGGCGGCGAAGCCGGGCACGGCGTACAGCTCGCGCATGATGGGCGCGGCGTTGCGCAGGTCTTCGATGGTCTCGAACAGCGGCACCACGATGAGGTCGGTGGTGGCGCCGCGGGCAGCGCTACCCGGCACGGGCGGCACGGCATCGAGCGTGCCGTGCATCAGCCCCACTTCCTTTTGCAGCAGCAGCACTTCGAGCAGGTCGCTCACGGTTTCGGTGTGGCTGATGATGTAGTGGCGGATGGCCTGCGGGCCGAAGCGCTCGCGCATCTGCCGCGCCGTCTCGAAGATGGCGATCTCGCCCGTGGTGTGCTCGGAATACGTGGCGCCCACCACGCGCAGCGGCCGGGCATCGGCCAGCAGGCGCAGCAGCAGCGCGCGGCGGTCGGCCTCGGGCAGGGCCGCGTAATCGGGCTCCACGCGCGCCGTGGCCAGCAGCTCGGCGATCACCTTCTCGTGCTGGTCGGAGCTTTGGCGCAGGTCCACGGTGGCCAGGTGAAAGCCGAACACCTCCACCGCACGCACCAGCGGGTGCAGGCGCTCGGCGGCCAGCGCCGCGCCGCGGTGCGAGCGCAGCGAGGCCTCGATCACGCGCAGGTCGGCCAGGAAGGCCTCGGCATCGGGATAGGGGTTCTGCGGCGCGACGGCATGGCGCGCGGCCTCGCCGCCGGTCAGGTTGCGCAGCGTGGCGGCCAGCCGGGCGTAGATGCCGGTGAGCGCGCGGCGGTACGGCTCGTCCTGGCGGTGCTCGCTGTGGTCGGGCGAGCGCTCGGCCAGGGCCTGCATGTCGGGCGAGACCTGCACCAGCCGGGCCGACAGCGACAGCTCGCCGCCCAGAAAGTGCACCTCGGTCAGGTAATGGCGCAGCGCCACCTCGGCCTGCCGGCCCAGCGCCAGCGAGAGCGTGGCCGCGCTGACGTTGGGGTTGCCGTCGCGGTCGCCGCCGATCCACTGGCCCATGCGCAGGAAGCTCGCCACGGGCTGGTTGCCCAGTTCGCGCTCCAGATCGGCGTAGATCTTGGGGATCTCGCGCAGGAAGGTCGATTCGTAGTACGACAGCGCGTTCTCGATCTCGTCGGCCACGGTGAGCTTGGTGTAGCGCAGCAGGCGCGTCTGCCACAGCTGGGCCACGCGGGCGCGCAGCCGCGCCTCGTTGGCCGCCAGCTCGCGCGGGGTGAGCGCGTCCTTGGCGCTGTTGTACAGCTGGGCGCGCACCTGGATGTCGCCGCGCTCGGCCAGCAACTGGGCGATGTCGCGCTCGGCATCCAGAATGCTCTTGCGCTGCACCTCGGTCGGGTGGGCGGTGAGCACGGGCGCCACGTAGCTCCTGGCCAACGTCTGCGAGATGGTGCGCGGCGCGATGCCCGCCCAGCGCATGCGCGCCAGGGCCACCTCGATGCTGCCCTCCTGCGCGCTGCCTGCGCGCTCGTGCACGGTGCGGCGGCGGATGTGGTGCCGGTCCTCGGCCAGGTTGGCCAGGTGGCTGAAATAGGTGAAGGCGCGGATCACGCTGACCGTCTGGTCGCCCGACAGGCCCTTGAGCAGCTTCTTGAGCGCCTTGTCGGCCTCCTGATCGGCATCGCGTCGAAAGGCCACCGACAGCTTGCGCACCTGCTCCACGAGGTCGTAGGCGGCGACCCCTTCCTGCTCGCGGATCACGTCGCCCAGGATGCGGCCCAGCAGCCGGATGTCCTGGATCAGCGGCAGGTCCTTGTCGGTCCTGCGGGGGGCGGCCGGTGCGGGTGCGGCGTCGGTCTTGCGGGGGGTCGCGTTCATGCGGAAAAGGTCTCCTGCGCGCTCGGGCGCATCATGGACAGAGGGCGGCGGCTGCTGCGGGCCCATGCTAGCATCCCCGCTGCCCGCGCCGCCCGGCGCACCCGCCCCGCGCACCCCCGGCCTTCCTCCCGTGCCCGGCGGCCCTTCTACCGCGATGAACCCCTTCGAAACCCCCACCCATTTCCCCTTCGTGATCGCCACCCGCGAAAGCCGCCTGGCCCTGTGGCAGGCCGAGCATGTGCGCGCCCTGTTGCAGGCACGCGGCCACACCGTGACGCTGCTCGGCATGACCACCAAGGGCGACCAGATCCTGGACCGCACGCTCAGCAAGGTGGGCGGCAAGGGCCTGTTCGTGAAAGAGCTGGAAGTGGCGCTGGAGGAAGGCCGCGCGCACATCGCCGTGCACTCGCTGAAAGACGTGCCGATGGAGCTGCCCGACGGCTTTCACCTGGCCGCCGTGATGGAGCGCGAGGACCCGCGCGATGCCTTCGTCTCGAACCGCTTCGCGCGCCTTTCCGACCTGCCCCAGGGCGCGGTGGTGGGCACCTCCAGCCTGCGCCGCCAGGTGCTGCTGCAGGCCCTGCGGCCCGACCTGAAGATCGAGCCGCTGCGCGGCAACCTCGACACCCGCCTGCGCAAGCTCGACGAGGGGCTGTACGACGCCATCGTGCTCGCTGCCGCGGGCCTGAAGCGCCTGGGCCTGCACGATCGCATCCGCGCCACGTTCGAGCCCTCCGAGATGCTGCCCGCCGCCGGCCAGGGCGCGCTGGGCCTGGAGGTGCGCAGCCACCGGCAGGACGTGATCGCCGCGCTGGCGCCCCTGGCCCACCTGCCCAGCTGGCTGGGCGTGACGGCCGAGCGCGCCGTGAGCCGCGCCATGGGCGGCAGCTGCTCCATGCCGCTGGCCGCGTACTCGCACTGGCGGGCCGACGGCACGCTGCAGCTCGATGCCGCCTGGGGCGACCCGCACGGCGTGCTGCCGCTGGTGCGCGCCACCGTCTCCGGCACGGTGCAGACGCTGGCGCAGGCCGACGCGCTGGGCAGCGACGCCGCGGCGCAACTGTGCGCACAGGGCGCGCAGCCCGCGGGTTGAGCCCCACGCCCGCCAGCCCCAGGTGCCGCCCTTGAGCCTCGCCGCCCGCACGCCCCCCACCCGCCGCGCCATCGTCACGCGGCCCGAGCGCGATGCCGCGCAATGGGTCGTGGCCCTGCACGCGCGCGGCATCGAGGCCACGGCCCTGCCCCTGATCGCCATCGCCGGCTGCAGCGACCCCGAGGCAATCGCCGCGCTGCGCCGGGCGCGCGAGGGCTTTGGCGACTACCGCGCGGTGATGTTCGTGAGCGCCAATGCCGTGCGCTATTTCTTCGAGTCCAATCGGCCTCCAGCGCATGATCCACTAAGGCATACCGCTATAAAAACAAGAGCATGGTCCCCGGGCCCCGGCACTGCCCAGGCACTGCGGGACAGCGGCATACCCGCCGCGCGGATCGACCAGCCCGCGGCCACGGCCGGGCAGTTCGACTCCGAATCGCTGTGGGAGCGGGTGCAGCCGCAGGTGCAGCCCGGCGACCGCATCCTGATCGTGCGCGGCGCGCATGGCGAGGCCGACGGCCCGTCGGACGCCGCCCAGGGCGGCACCGGGCGCGAATGGCTGGCCGAGCAGATCGCCGCGGCCGGTGGGCAGGTGGAGTTCGTCGCCGCCTACGAGCGCGCCGCGCCGCAGCTCACGCCCGCGCAGCAGGCCCTGGCCAAGCAGGCCGCCACGGACGGCTCGCTGTGGCTGTTCAGCAGCTCCGAGGCCATCGCCCATCTCGCCGCCGCGCTGCCCGGCCAGGACTGGCGCGAGGCCCGCGCGCTGGTCACCCACCCCCGCATCGCGCAGGCCGCCGACGCCCTGGGCTTCGGGGCCGTGCGCCAGTGCCGGCCCGCCCTGGACGACGTGGTCGCCTCGATAGAATCGCACCCATGAGTTTTGAGCCCGCTTCCGCCCCCGCCGCCCCACCGCTGGCCGCACCGCCCTCCGGTGCGGCTGTGCCCGCAGCGCCCGCGAGAGGCGCCAGCGGCAACCGCTACGCGCTCTGGGCCCTGGGGTTCGTGGCCGCGGCCGGCCTGTTGGGCAGCGTGCTGCTGTGGCAGCGCCTGAACACCATCCAGGAGCAACTGGCGCGGCAGACCGCCGACTCCGGCACCCAGGCCATCGAAGCCCGCACCCTCGCCCACCAGGCGCTGGACGTCTCGCGCGAAACCGCCGCACGGCTCACCGTGAACGAAACCCGCGTGAGCGAAGTGGCCCTGCAGCGCGCCCAGCTCGAAGAATTGATGCAGAGCCTGTCGCGCTCGCGCGACGAGAACCTGGTGGTGGACATCGAATCCGGCATCCGCCTGGCCCAGCAGCAGGCCCAGCTGACCGGCAGCCTGGAGCCGCTGGTGGCCGCCCTCAAGAGCGCCAACCAGCGCATCGAACGCGCCGCCCAGCCTCGCCTCGCGCCCCTGTCGCGTGCCATCGGCCGCGACCTGGAGCGCATCGGCGCCGCCCAGGTGACCGACACCGCCGGCCTGCTCGCGCGGCTCGACGATCTGGTGCGGCAAGTGGACGAGCTGCCCCTGCAGAACGCCGTCGCCCAGGCCGCGGCCACGCGCCGCATGAATGCCCAGGTGTCCGCGGGCGACGCCGCCGCGTCGCCCGCCGCGCCCAGCCCCTGGTGGCAGTCCGCGCTGCAGCGCGCGTGGGAAGTCGTGCGCGACGAGGCCCGCGGCCTGCTGCGCGTGAGCCGCATCGACCGGCCCGAGGCCATTTTGGTGTCGCCCGACCAAGCGTTTTTCCTGCGCGAGAACCTGAAGCTCAAGCTCATGAACGCCCGCCTGGGCGTGCTGGCCCGCCAGCTCGACTCGGCCCGCGCCGACCTGGCCGCCGCCAGCGCCGCGCTCAACCGCTACTTCGACCCCGCGTCGCGCCGCACGCAGATGGCCGCCACGGTGCTGCAGCAGGCCCAGTCGCACATCCGCACGGCCGAGCTGCCGCCGCTGGACGAAACCCTGTCCGCCCTGGCCACGGCCGCGGCGGGCCGCTGAGCCGCCGGAGGACCGCCCACCCATGCGCGCCGCACTCTGGTTTCTGGCACTTTTTGGCGTGGCCGTCGCGGCCGCGCTGTTCGCGGGCAACAACCAGGGCACGGTGACCCTGTTCTGGCCGCCCTACCGCGTCGATCTGTCGCTCAACCTCGTCCTGCTGCTGCTGGTCGGCGGCTTCGCCACGCTGTATGCGGCGCTGCGCGCCCTGGCCGCGCTGCTGGAGCTGCCCCGCCAGGCGCGGCGCTGGCGCGCCCAGCAAAAGGAGCGCTCCATGCACGCGGCGCTGCTCGATGCGCTGTCGCAGCTGCTGGCCGGGCGCTTCATCCGCTCGCGCAAGGCCGCCACCGCCGCCCTCGCGCAGGAGAGCGCGCTGGAGGCATCGGGCGAGGCCGTGCCGCACGGCCGCCAATTGCGCACGCTGGCCCATCTGGTGGCCGCCGAAAGCTCGCACGCCCTGCAGGACCGCGCCACGCGCGAGGCGCATTTGCAGAACGCGCTCAACAACATTCCCGACCGCGCGCCGGTCACCGAGCTGGAGCTGCGCGAAGGCGCGCACCTGCGCGCGGCCCGCTGGTCGCTGGACGAGCGCGATGCCAACGCCGCGCTCGAACGCCTGGCCGCCCTGCCCCAGGGCGCGGCCCGGCGCACGCTGGCGCTGCGCGCGCGCCTGAAGGCCACGCGCCTGGCCCATCAAACGCAGGAAGCCCTGGAGACCGCGCGGCTGCTGGGCAAGCACCGGGCGTTTTCGCCCGCCGCGGCGCAGAGCATCGTGCGCGGCCTGGCCATGGAGCTGCTGAACGGCGCGCACGACCCGGCCCAGCTGCAACAGGTCTGGATGTCGCTGGAGCCCGCCGAGCGCGCCATGCCCGAGCTGGCCATCCATGCGGCGCAGCGCCTGAGCACGCTGGGCGGCGATGCCGGCCAGGTGCGCCAATGGCTGCTGCCCGTGTGGGAACGCATGGTGGAACTGCCGCACGCCATTCCCGACCACCAGGCGCTCAAGCTGGTGCGCGCCCTGGAAAACAACCTGGACGCGCTCGACGCCGCCTGGCTCGCCCGCATCGAATCGGCGCAGCAGGCCAACCCCCGCGATGCGCGCCTGCAGTACCTGGCCGCCATGGCCTGCCTGCGACGCCAGCTGTGGGGCAAGGCACAGCAACTGTTCACCCAGTCCACGGGGCAATTGGGCGATGCCAGCCTGCGCTGCAGCGCGTGGCGCCACCTGGCTGAACTGGCCGAGCAGCGCGGCGACGCCGTGGCCGCGGCCACGGCCTGGAAGAACGCGGTCCTGGCGTCCTGACGCAAGGCCGGGCCCAGGCGCCGTGCCTGGGCTTGCGCCTTCCCCCCTCTCTCTCTACGGCAGCCCTTGGCCGTGGCCGCGTTACGCCAGCGCGACCGCCGGTGCCGCATCCAGATTCCAGCCGCCCTCCTCCCACGTCCACACCACCTGCGGCGCAATCGCCTGCAGAAAATGCCGGTCGTGCGACACCACCAACAGCGCGCCGGTGAACGACGCCAGCGCGGACTGCAGCGCCTCCACGGCCCGCGCATCGAGGTGGTTCGTGGGTTCGTCCAGCAGCAGCATCTGCGCCGGATCGCCGCTCCACAACGCGCAGGCCAGCGCGGCCTTGATGCGCTCCCCGCCGCTCAAGGTGCCCGCCGGCCGCTGCACGCAGGCGGCGTCCAGCCCCAGCTGTGCGAGCCGGGTCCGCAAGGCAGCGGTCGACAGCGGCGATCCGGTCTGCGCCAGCCGCTCCAGCACGCTGAGCCCCGGCGGCAGCAGCGCCGCGCTGTGCTGGTCGAGCCAGGCGGTGCGCACCATGCACTGCACCCGGCCGGACTCGGGCGCCAACTGCCCCGCCACCATGCGCAGCAGCGTGGTCTTGCCGCAGCCGTTCGGGCCGGTGATGGCGATGCGCACCGGCCCGCTCCACACCCCGTCGAGCGCTGGGGGCGGGCCGCTGCGCCGTGGCGACCACGGCAGGGGCGGCACGGCGCGCTCCAGCCGCAGCACCGGCTTGGCCAGCGGAATGGCGCTGTCCGGCAACGGCAGTGCCAGGGCCTCGGCGGGCGCCAACCGGCCGGCGGCCTCGCGCACGGCGGCATCCAGCCGCTCCCCCGCCTCTTCGCGGCGCACATGTTCTCGCCCTGCGAAGGCCTCTGCACGGCTTTTTTGAAGGCCCAGCAGCAGGGGCGACTGGTTCGCGTCCTGCGCTGCCGCGCGGCCTCGGGCGGCCCGCCGCATCTGCGCGTCGTGCTGCCGCCGCAAATCGCGTTGTGCGGCATCGCGCTCGGCGCGCGCATGGTGCAGCGCGGCCTGGGCCGCCTGGGCCTCGGCATCGCGCTGCGCCGCATAGACATCCCACGCACCGCCGTAGTGGCGCAGGCCTTGCGGGGTGAGCTCGGCGATGCGGTCCACCGCCTCCAGCAGCGCGCGGTCGTGCGTGGCCACCAGCACCGCGCCCCGCCAGTCCGCCAGGGCCGACAGCAGCCAGCGCCGGGCGGGCGCATCGAGGTGGTTGGTGGGCTCGTCCAGCAGCAGCACGTCGGCACCCGAAAGAAAAGCGCCCGCCAGCGCCACGCGGGCCCGCTCGCCGCCGCTCAGGCAGGCCGCTTCGCGATCCGGGGACAGGTGGCCCAGCCCCACGCCGTCGAGCGCGCGCTGCCAGCGGGCCGCGCAGTCCCACTGCCCGTCCGCGAGCAGCAGGTCGGCTTCATCGCCCTGCCCGGCCTCCAGGCGGGCCAGCGCCCCCAGCACGGAGTCGATGCCCGCCAGCGCCGCCACGGTACCACCCGGGCGGTGCTGGTCCACCGCGTGCAGGCGGCCCGGCCGCTCCACCGTGCCTGAAGCCGGCGCCAGCGCGCCGGCCGCCAGGGCGAGCAGCACGCTCTTGCCCACGCCGTTGTCGCCCACCAGGCCGGTGATGCCGGGGGCGAGGTGGAGCGTGGGCGGCTCGGCCCAGAGCGCCTCGCCGTCGGGCCGCAGCCATTGCACCCGGGCCAGGCGCAGCAGCGCGCCCTCCCGCGCCGGCGCGCAAGCCGCCAGGGGAGAAGACATGGAAGAAGAGGAAAGGGAAACGGATGCGGTGCGCGCTGCACCGCGGGGCGGACGGGCGTCCGCGTTGAATGTCGCCATGGTCGAGCTCCAAGCCATCGAATCGGCCGCCTCCCCGGATCGGTGGGGCAAGCGGAACGGACGGAGGGGGCTTACAGGCGCATGGGTGAAGAACCTCGGTGGCGGCGATCGGAGCGATCGAAGGGCCGGACTATACGGCGGCAGCACCGGCAGCGCAAATTCACTTAGGTGAAATGGATTACGAATAGTACAATTTTCGAATCCATCCGACGGAGACCGCCATGAACGCCGTGCCAAGACTGAAACCCGACCTGTCCACCCTGCCCCCGCCCGCCGCCGTGCAGCAGCTGCACCACTACGCCTATAAGGCGCGCGACGCCGAGGAAACGCGGCAGTTCTACGAAGACATCCTGGGCCTGCCGCTCTACCACATCATCCAGAGCGACCACGTGCCCAGCACGGGCGAGTACTGCCCCTACACGCACTTCTTCTTCCGGCTGAAGGACGGCTCGTTCATCGCCTTCTTCGACCTGGGCGACGACGTGAAGGCCGAGCCCTCGCCCAACACCCCACTGTGGGTCAACCACATCGCGTTCCGCGTGGACACGGTGCAGGAGCTGGAGAACACCAAGGCCCGCCTGGAGGCGCATGGCGTCGAAGTGCTCGGCGTGACCGATCACCACATCTTCAAGAGCATCTACTTCTTTGATCCGAACGGCATCCGACTGGAGCTGTCGGCGCAGCTGGCCGATGCGCAGCAGATGGAAAAGGACAGCACGGTGGCCCACCAGCGCCTGAACGAGTGGACCGCGCGCAAGGAGCAGTGGCGCAAGGAGCGCGCCGAGGGCAAGAGCGCCGCACCGCTCAAGCCCGCGCAGAACGATCGGCCGGAATACGCCAAGGCCTGACCGGCCCGCATCGCTGCGCCTCGGCCTGGGCATCGGCCTGGGGCCGGGGCCGGCCGCTCAATCGTCCAGCGTTTCGCGCCCGCGCATGACCTGGTGGCGCTCCCAGTAGTGCTCCAGCGTCGCCTTGAAGCGCTGCTTGTCCTTCTTGAGGCCCGGCAGCTTGAGCTTCGTGCTCTTGGCGCGCAGCAGGCTTTTTTCCGGGTGCGTGATGGTGAGCGAATCGCCCAGGATGCTGTCCTTGAAGGCCATGGCCTTCACCGCGTCCCAGGGCACCGTGGTGCCATCGGCCGATGTGGTGATGCCTTCGTGGCTCACCTGCACCGTGTGGCCGCCCTTCAGCGCGAACTGGCGCGCCGGAAAGTACTTGAGCACCACCGCCAGTTCCTCGGCGGTGGCCGGCTCGTAGCGGTAGGCCAGGCTGCGTTCGTGGCCCTGCGCGAAGGCCTGCTCATAGTCGCTCCACAGGCGCTGCTCGATGGCGTCTGCCGTGAGGATGTCCTGCGCCCAGGTGCGCTCGGGCGGCCGAACCACGATGGCACCGTAGTCCGATTCGGGCAGCACCCAGCCCACGTTGCGGATGCGTTCGGGCATGAGCGGGTGGGTGTCGAACGGATGGGGCACGTTGGCCGTCTGCATCGCGGTGCGGAACTCCGCCGACTGCGCATAGGGCGGCAGCACGCTCGAGATGAAGTGCGCGATGCCCAGATCGCCCGCCAGTTGCTCTTCCTTGTCGAACAGGTCGCTCTCGATCTTGTGGCGGTACCTGGCATAGGCCGCGATCTTGACCAGCGACTGCCCGATGGCCTGGGGCGAGACCAGTTGCGCGGCGATGCGGTCGGCCTGGAACTCGCGCGCCCGGCTGTCGCGGGCCAGCGCCCATTCGAAGATCAGGCGGTACAGGCCCAGCAGCGGGGACACCACCGCCGTCAGGCCGGAGGTGCGCATGGCATGGTGGTACTGGTCGTACTGCACCAGTTTCGGCCCCAGGCGCGCGCTGCTCTCGGTGTCGCCGCCGCCCAGGTGGGCCAGCTCGTGGGCGAACACCGCGTCGGCCTCGGACTGGTCGAGCAGGCGCAGCAGCGGAATGCTGACGAACAGCGTGCGCCCGGTGAGCACCTGCCCTGCGACGTGGATGGGCGCTTCGGTCACGAAGAAATTGGCGTCGATGCCGGCCACGATGTGCTGCGGCGGCGCGGTCTGGAGCCGCGCGGCCATGTGGCGGATGCGCTGCCACAGCAGAGGCGCGTCGGCCTCCTGCACCAGCTCGCCCTCGACCTCGCTGTGGCGGTTCACCCGCTTGAAGATGCCCACCACCGCCAGCACCACGGCCACCGCCACGCCGATCGCCACCGCCATGATGAGCTTGGGCGAATAGCGGTGCCAGAAATACGCCGTCACCCAGAACGACAGCCAGGCCACCATCGCGCCCTGCACCACCACCTCCAGCGCGCTCGCGGCGGTCATCAGGCGCCAGCCGGCCACGAAGCTCGCGTGCTGCAGCCGGCGGTTGACGAAAGCCAGCGCCCCGAGCGCCAGCGCGGCCACCAGCACCAGCGCGCCGGCCACCAACGTCCACAGCGCCACGGTGCGCGCCACGAAGAACTGCCAGTTGTTGGAGTACGGCGGGCACATGGCCTCGCGGTATTCCTGGGCATCGGGCGTGCGGTCGGTGCAGATCGTGGAGGGCGGATGGGCCCGGTAGTAGTCCTTCTGTTCCTGCCGGTTCGCCGGGGACAGGTCTGTGGCGGCGTCGATGCGCGATTCGATGGCGACCAGGAACCTGGCGTCCAGGTCGCGCTGCACATGGTTCGCGAAGAACAGGGTGACCAGCGGCACCGCGAACAGAGACAGCACCGACCAGAGAAAGGCTTTGCCGAGACCGGCGCGCAGCGAGGGATGAAGGGCCATGGGTGCGGATTTGTTGGAATGGGAATAGGACCTTGGCGGTACGGCATGGAGCCGGCCACCCCCTGGCGGGTGCGCCGGATGGCTCCGGGCCGACGATTATCGGCAGCCATCTTGCTCACATCCCCTTGCAGCCTTCGGCAAAAGGTAACAAAGCGATAGCAGATCCGGCCCGCCCGCCGGGCCCAGCGCCCGCGGAGCGCCGGTGCCGCTGCCTTAAAATGCTCGGTCCCCTTCCTGACCCGAAGCCCAGGCAGCCGCCTGCCCGTTGGCCTCTTCTTGCACCCACCAGACCCCATGAGCTCGCCCCTGAACCAACCCGGCCTTGAAAGCCTGTCCAAATCCTTCGAGCCCGCTGCCATCGAGGCCCATTGGGGCCCCGAGTGGGAACGCCGGGGCTATGGCGATGCGGGCTACCGTGGCTCGCGCCAGGCCCAGGCGGGCGAGCCCGCCTTCTCCATCCAGCTGCCACCGCCCAACGTGACGGGCACGCTGCACATGGGCCATGCGTTCAACCAGACCATCATGGACAGCCTCACGCGCTACCACCGCATGAAGGGCTTCAACACGGCGTGGATTCCGGGCACCGACCACGCGGGCATCGCCACGCAGATCGTGGTGGAGCGCCAGTTGCAGGAGCAGGGCATCAGCCGCCACGACATGGGCCCGACACCGCCCGAGGCGCGCAAGAACTTCGTCGCCAAGGTCTGGGAGTGGAAGGAACACAGCGGCAACACCATCACCACGCAGATGCGCCGCATGGGCGACAGCGTGGACTGGAGCCGCGAATACTTCACCATGGACGACAAGCTCTCCAAGGTGGTCACCGACACCTTCGTGCGCCTGTACCAGCAGGGCCTGATCTACCGCGGCAAGCGCCTGGTGAACTGGGACCCGAAACTGCAGTCCGCCGTGTCCGACCTCGAAGTGGAGAACGAAGAGAAGGACGGCTCGCTCTGGCACATCGCCTACCCGCTGACCGACGGCAGCGGCAGCCTCACGGTGGCCACCACCCGCCCCGAGACCATGCTGGGCGACGTGGCGCTGATGGTGCACCCCGAGGACGAGCGCTATACCGCGCTCATCGGCAAGACGGTGACGCTGCCACTGGTGGGCCGCGAGATCCCCATCATTGCCGATGCCTACGTGGACAAGGAATTCGGCACCGGCGTGGTCAAGGTCACGCCCGCGCACGACCCCAACGACTACCAGGTCGGCCAGCGCCACAACCTGCCGATGATTACGGTGCTTGATTTGCAAGCCCATGTCATCGCGCACCCTGCCGGAGATGACGCAGCAAGGATGCAAGAGCTTCGTCAGCGCCTTGATTCAGGAGAAACATCCTTCTTGATTGCGAACTCCCTTGCCAACTACGAAGGTCAAGTAGCCATTCCGGCCAAGTATCGGGGCCTGGACCGCTTCGTGGCTCGCAAGGCCATCGTGGCCGACCTGGAAGCCGCGGGCGCCCTGGTCGAGACCAAGAAGCACAAGCTGATGGTGCCCATCTGCACCCGCACGGGCCAGGTGGTCGAACCCATGCTGACCGACCAGTGGTTCGTGGCCATGGGCAAAGTGAGCGAAAAAGACCCGACCGGCAAGAGCATCGCGCAGAAAGCCATCGACGCCGTGGCCTCGGGCGAGGTGCAGTTCGTGCCCGAGAACTGGGTCAACACCTACAACCAGTGGATGAACAACATCCAGGACTGGTGCATCAGCCGCCAGCTGTGGTGGGGACACCAGATCCCGGCGTGGTACGACGAAGCGGGCAACGTGTACGTGGCGCGCGACGAGGCCGAGGCGCAGGCGCAGGCCGGTGCGGGCAAGGTGCTCACGCGCGACGAGGACGTGCTGGACACGTGGTACTCCGCCGCGCTCGTGCCCTTCTCCTCGCTCGGATGGCCCGAAGCCCTTGACGATCAGAACGCCACCAAGGACTACGACCTCTACCTGCCCTCCTCCGTGCTGGTGACGGGCTACGACATCATCTTCTTCTGGGTCGCCCGGATGATCATGATGACCACGCACTTCACCGGCCGCGTGCCGTTCAAGCACGTGTACATCCACGGCCTGGTGCGCGATGCGCAGGGCAAGAAGATGAGCAAGTCCGAGGGCAACGTGCTCGACCCGGTGGACCTGATCGACGGCATCGCGCTCGACCCCCTGCTGGAAAAGCGCTCCACCGGCCTGCGCCGCCCCGAGACCGCGCCCCAGGTGCGTAAGAACACGCAAAAGGAGTTCCCCGAGGGCATTCCCGCCTACGGCGCCGATGCGCTGCGCTTCACCTTCGCGGCGCTCGCCAGCCTCGGCCGCAGCATCAACTTCGACAGCAAGCGCTGCGAGGGCTACCGCAACTTCTGCAACAAGCTCTGGAACGCCAGCCGCTTCGTGCTGATGAACTGCGAAGGCCAGGACTGCGGCCTGCAGGAGCACACCCCGGCCGATTGCGAAGGCGGCGGCTATCTGGCCTTCAGCCAGCCCGACCGCTGGATCGTCTCGCTGCTGCAGCAGGTCGAGGCCGAGGTGGCCAAGGGCTTTGCCGAGTTCCGCCTGGACAACGTGGCCAACACGATCTACGACTTCGTCTGGAACGAGTTCTGCGACTGGTACCTGGAAATCGCCAAGGTGCAGATCCAGACCGGCACGCCGGCCGAGCAGCGCGCCACGCGCCGCACGCTCATCCGCACCCTGGAAACCATCCTGCGCCTGGCGCACCCGCTGATCCCGTTCATCACCGAAGCCCTGTGGCAGAAGGTCGCGCCCGTGGCCGGCCGCGCGGGCGAATCGGTCAGCATCGCCGCTTACCCCCAGGCGCAGCTGGAGAAGGTCGACGAAGCCGCGATCGCCCACGTGGCGCGCCTGAAGGCCTTCGTGGACGCCTGCCGCACGCTGCGCGGCGAGATGAACGTCTCGCCCGCCACGCGCCTGCCGCTCTACGCGGTGGGCGATGCGGCCTTCATGCGCTCGGCCGCGCCCGCGCTGCAGGCCCTGGCCAAGCTCAGCGAGGTGCAGGTGTTCGAGGACGATGCCGCCTGGACCGCTGCCGCGCAGGCCGCGCCCGTGGCCGTGGTGGGCGACGTCCGCCTGTGCCTGCACATGGAGATCGACGTGGCGGCAGAAAAGGCCCGCCTGTCCAAGGAGATCGCCCGCATCGACGGCGAGATCACCAAGGCGCAGGCCAAGCTGTCCAACGAGGCCTTCGTGGCCAAGGCACCGCCCGCCGTGATCGACCAGGAGAAAAAGCGCGTGGCCGATTTCGGCGCCACGCTGGCCCGCCTGCGCGACCAGCTGGCCCGGCTGGCTTGATAGCGCGGGCTTCGCCCCCACGTTCACCCTTTACGACACCGACTGACCGACCCCAAGAAGGACCATCGATGACCGACAACACTTCCGCGATCCGCAAAGCCGTGTTCCCCGTGGCAGGCCTGGGCACCCGCTTCCTGCCCGCCACCAAGGCATCCCCCAAGGAAATGCTCCCCGTGGTGGACAAGCCCCTGATCCAGTACGCGGTCGAGGAAGCCTATTCCGCCGGCATCCGCCACATGATCTTCGTGACCGGCCGCAGCAAGCGCGCCATCGAAGACCATTACGACACCGCCTACGAGCTGGAAAACGAACTCGAAGCCGCCGGCAAGAACGACCTGCTGCAGCTGGTGCGCTCGGTCGCCCCCAGCGACATGGACTGCGCCTTCGTGCGCCAGCCCCGCTCGCTGGGCCTGGGCCATGCCGTGCTGTGCGCCGAGCCGCTGGTCGGCCGCGAGCCCTTCGCCGTGCTGCTGGCCGATGACCTGATGGTCGGCCTGCCCGGCGGCCAGCCCGTGCTGGCGCAGATGGCCACCGCGTTCCGCAAGCAGGGCCGCTCGCTGCTGGCCGTGCAGGAAGTGCCCGCCGACCAGGTGCGCCGCTACGGCATCGTGGCCGGCGAGCCCGCCGGTGGCCCCCTGATCCGCATCGACCGCATCGTGGAAAAGCCCGCACCGGAAGACGCCCCATCGCGCATGGGCGTGGCCGGCCGCTACATCCTCACGCCCGGCGTGTTCGACGAGATCCGCAACCAGCCCCAGGGCGTGGGCGGCGAGATCCAGTTGACCGATGCCATCGCCCGCCTCATGGCGCGCGAGGCCGTGTACGCCTTCCGCTATGAAGGCAAGCGCTACGACTGCGGCAGCAAGGAAGGCTTTCTGGAAGCGACGGTGGAACTGGCGCTGCAGCACCCGCAGGTGGGTGCCGCCTTCCGCGAATACCTCAAGACCGTGGAGATCTGAAACAGGCGCGGGGCCCGGTGCGGCCCTGCACTGAGGGTACTGCGGACACAAATTGGCCCGGTCACCGCTGCGTCGGCGCGGTGCCGGGCCGGATCAGCTCCTGAGACGGAAAGGCCGCCCTGCTGGCGCTCAGCGCCGGCGCAGCAGGTGGATGAATTCGTCGCCCACCGTCTGCTGCTCGACCAGCTCGTTGCCCGTCTGCTTGGCGAATGCCTGGAAGTCCCGCAGCGAGCCGTTGTCGGTGGAGACCACCTTGAGCAGCTGGCCGCTCACCATGTCGGCCAGGGCCTTCTTGGCCTTGAGAATGGGCAGCGGGCAATTGAGACCGCGGGTGTCGATTTCCTTGTGGATGTCCATCACATGCTTCCTGGGCGAATGAGCCCCATTCTAAGCAGCGGAAGGGGCTGCGCCGCTGTGGAACAGATCCACGAATTCGGGTTCGATGCCTTGGGTTCGCAGCCAATCCGCCAGAGCGTAGCCGGTGCCCGCGGGCCAGCACTTCACGGCCTCGGGCGCCAGCAGGCGGTAGTCCACCAGTTCGGGCGACAGCCGCACCTCGCCGTGCGCCACCGCGTGGTAGGCGATGATGACCTGGTTCATGCGCTGGAAGTCGTACACGCCGATGAGCGCCAGCGCGCTCACATCGAGGTTGGTCTCTTCCTTGATCTCGCGCGTGATGCCCTCCTGCGGCGTCTCACCCGCCTCCATGAAGCCCGTGATCAGCGCGTACTGCTTGCCCGCCCAGGCCGCATTGCGCGCCAGCAGCACCTGCCCGTCACGCACCACCACCGCCGCCAGCACAGGCGTGGGGTTGTTCCAGTGCGTCCAGCCGCAGGCCGGGCAGCGCAGGCGCTCCACATCGCCGCCATCCTCGGCCACCGTAATGCGCGCCAGGGGCGTGGCGCAGTGGGTGCAGAAATGGGTTTCGTACATAGGCGCTACATTTTCAATAGCAGACAAGGCAATGAATACCCCGGCATGCGGCCTTTTTCAGCCTGAACACCGGGGCGGCGCCCCATCCAGGGCATCCCAGCGGCCGGCTCACGCCGGGAACACGCCCGTGGACAGGTAGCGGTCGCCCCGGTCGCAGACCACGAAGACGATGGTCGCATTGGATTCGCGCCGCGCGATCTCCTGCGCGGCCCAGCAGGCGCCCGCCGCCGAGATGCCGGCAAAGATGCCCTCTTCGCGCGCCATGCGCCGGCACATGTCCTCGGCGTCGTCCTGGCCCACGTTGATCGTCTCGTTCACCGCGCTCGGGTCGTAGATCTTGGGCAGGTATTCCTGCGGCCATTTGCGGATGCCGGGGATGCGCGAGCCTTCCTTGGGCTGTGCGCCGATGATCTGAATGGCGGGGTTCTTTTCCTTCAGGAAACGCGACACGCCCGTGATGGTGCCTGTGGTGCCCATGGCGCTCACGAAGTGGGTGATGCGCCCTTCGGTCTGCTCCCACAGCTCGGGGCCCGTGGTCTCGTAATGGATGCGAGGGTTGTCGGGGTTGGCGAACTGGTCCAGCACCACGCCCTTGCCCTGCTTGACCATGGTCTCGGCCAGATCGCGGGCGTATTCCATGCCGCCGCTCTTGGGGGTGAGGATCAGCTCGGCGCCGAAGGCCTTCATGGTCTGCGCGCGCTCCACCGACAGGTCTTCCGGCATCACCAGCACCATGCGGTAGCCCTTGATGGCCGCGGCCATGGCCAGCGCGATGCCGGTGTTGCCCGAGGTGGCCTCGATCAGCGTGTCGCCCGGCTGGATGTCTCCGCGCTCCTGCGCCCGGCGGATCATCGACAGCGCAGGCCGGTCCTTGACCGACCCGGCCGGATTGTTGCCCTCCAGCTTGCCCAGCACCACGGTGCCGCGCTCTGCGTTCTCTTGCGCGCCGATGCGCTGCAGCGCGACCAAGGGGGTGTGTCCAATCGCGTCTTCGATGGTGGGATAGGTCTTCATAGCGCGCTACTGTGCCATAATTCGCGGCTTCGATCTTCGCGTCGCCCGGGTGGTGGAATTGGTAGACGCAGGGGACTCAAAATCCCCCGCCGCAAGGCGTGCCGGTTCGATTCCGGCCCCGGGCACCATCAACGAGTCCGTAAGAGTCCATACTCTTCCGGACTTTGTTGTTTCTGCTTATGAAACAACATCTTAGCTGTCCCCAGGCATCCATGCCAGTCCACCCCCATCTACGCAAAATGGGGGCATATTTGGGGGCACCTTTTCTCAAAATGGGGGCACATCCATGCCCCCCGGCATTGCGCTGAATGTGCCCCCAACGGCGACCATCAGCCAGCCTCCAAAAACGCTTGCGAATGCCTGCGACATCGGGCGTCAAACTCCTAAAGCAGTCCAGATTCACCAGCGCCACATGACTAACGCAGGCCGTTCTGAAAAAAATTTTTGGCGCGCGCTTGGACGGTCGATAAACACTCCAAACCCTACAAACCCACCAATTGGGTGATGCGACCTGCGTCCGGCAGAAAAATCATTGGCGCGCGCTTCGACCCTCGGTAAACCCTCCAAACACTACAAACCCACCAACGCGCAGTCCTTTCCGGCATGGCACGGCCTCGGCCAAAAAAATCACTCGCGCGTGTTTCGTCCAAAAAAAACACTCCAAAACCCACCAAACACTACCAACGCCGGTTTGAGGATGGCACACTGATACTGTGTTTAATTACAGTCTTCTGGCGTCCCAGGGGATGCCACTGTATCCATGCCCAAACGCATCCTCGAAAAATCCGCGCTGGAAATCTCCCGCCTGCGTGTCGATGGTTCCCACGCCGTGGGCGGTGTGACCGGCCTCTATCTGAGGGTCGTCGGCGGCTCTCGCTCCTGGGTCTTCCGCTACGTGCACGGCAGCCACCGCCGCAACATGGGCCTGGGCAGCTATCCGCTAGTGGGACTGGCCGAAGCCCGCGAGGCCGCCCGCGCCGCCCTCAAACTGCGGGCGAGCGGCATCGATCCCCTGCAGGCCAGGCAGACGCAGCGCGAAGCGGCTCGCCTGGCCACAGCGCGCCAGATGCGCTTCGATGACGCGGCCGAAGCATTCATCAGGGAACATGAGGCCACATGGCGCAGCCTCAAACACGCCCAGCAGTGGCGCAGCACCCTGGCCACCTATGCCCACCCCCACATCGGACACCTGCAGGTAGAAGACATCAACCAGGCGCAGGTGCTGCGGGTGCTGGCGCCTATCTGGAAAACCAAAACAGAAACCGCCTCCAGGCTGCGCGGCCGCATCGAGCAGGTGCTGGACTGGGCCACGGTCTACGGCCACCGAACCGGCCCCAACCCTGCCCGGTGGCGCAGCCAGCTCGAACACATCCTGGCAGACCCGAACAAGCTGGCGCCCGTTCAACACCACGCGGCCGTGCCCGTGGCGCAGTTGCCCGACACCTACCGGCGGCTGCTGACCATGGAGGGCACCAGCGCCTGTGCGTTGCGCTTTCTCATCCTCACGGCAGCCCGCTCGGGCGAGGTGCGCGGCATGGTCTGGAGCGAGGTCGATCTAGAGGCCGGGGTATGGACGGTGCCAGCAGAACGCATGAAGGCGAACAAAGAACACCGCGTGCCCTTGTCGAGCCAGGCGCTGGAGCTGCTGCGCACGCAGCCATGCACTCCGATGGTTGACCATGTGTTTCCGTCGAACCGCAGGGGGCCGTTATCGGATATGGCATTCACCGCGTTGATGCGCCGGCACGCGCTGGGGGCGGTGCCGCACGGCTTTCGGTCGACGTTCAGGGATTGGGCGGGAGAGATGACGCACCACCCACGCGATGCGGTGGAGCTGTGCCTGGCGCATGCCATCGACAACAAAACAGAGGCGGCCTACCGGCGCGGGGACATGCTGGAAAAGCGGGCTGCCGTGATGCAGGATTGGGCTGGGTATGCAGTTTCAATGGCGCCTCAGCCAGCCAGGGAAGCACGATGAGATGGGATTGTCCGCATTGCAGCAGCGTCGCGCGGCCCCACTCAGTGGTGGACAAAGACCTTTACTGGATGGATGTGATTTGCTGGTGCACTAATCCCTACTGCGGCTTCACTGGCGTATGGCGGACTGAGATACGACGTACGTTACAGCCTTCAAAAATTCCGAACCCTAATGTGGCTCTCCCGATCTCTGCGCGCGCTGCGAAGCGCCAGGAGAACAAAGCAAAGCGGCAAGCAGCCGCAGCTGCAGCTGCAGCTGCAGCCGCCACCCCTACCGCCACTGGCTCAAACTCGGAGCCTGCTACGCCGCTTTGCGCATCATCTGCGCCCGCGCTGGCGACACAAACTCACGCGCCAACAGTGCCGCCAAATCCAGCATGCCCAGCGCCGGCACCACTGGCCGGTCGCCGTACTCAGGGCACGCCCTGGCCATCATGGCTAGGCACATCAATATGAACGTCCAGCGGGCGGAACTGAGCGGCACCAGCGCCCGGAGATTGCGCTCTGGCTCTGGCGCGAAGGATGTCTTGTGAAAATGCCCTGCCCTATGTGCAAAGGGAAGACCAAACTGCACTCTGGACAGCAGGTTGATCGTTTCGCGTGGGAGCACATTTTTTGCTGCTGCGATCCATACTGCGGATGCACATTCGTCACGCGCGGGGAAGTGGCGCGCATCATCACCCCGCCCAAGGTTCCCAATCCCGATGTGAACCTCCCGATATCTGCTCGGGCTGCCAAACGGCGTGAGAACAAAGCGAAGCGAGAAGCAGCTGCGGCCGCAGCTGCCACCGCCTCTGACTCAAACCCGAACCCTGCTACGCCGCTTTGCGCATCATCTGCGCCCGCGCTGGCGATACAAACTCACGCTCCGACAACGCCCCCAGATCCAGCACACCCAGCGCCGGCACCACCGGCCGCTCCGCATAGTCCGGGCACGCCTTGGCCATCGTGGCTAGGTACTTCAAGATAAAGGCCCAGCGCGCTGCACGAATCTCCGCGTCGCTCGCCTCCGACAAGTGCATGCGGCCCAATGAATCCTCGTACGCACTGGCCTGCTGCGGCACGTGCGAACACAGCGCCATCGCCCGCGCGATCTTCTCGCCCGCTTCCTGCAAGGCGTGGTAAGCCTCGGCCCGTGCATAGGCGCCCTGCGCGGCATCGTGCGCATCGACATAGGCCCGACCTTGCTCGCTGGTGTCAATCAGGTGTGTGCGCGTGTCTTGCTCACGCTGAGCCAGCGCGGCCCGCATTGCATCGGCCATGGCCACCGCGTCCCCCTTGCGTGACAGCGCTTCGCGCACGGCGTCGTTGCGCTCATAGCCCGCTGCAGCGAACTCGCGCAAGAAGTCTGATTCGGCCGTGGCTGCAGCTTGGTCTGCGGCCCGGATCTTTGCGAACAAATCGGCCTGCAGCGCGACCGCCTGGGCGTAGGCTGCCCCAGCGCCGTGTTGGTAGTCCGCTCGCGCAGCGTCAAGCGCGGCAATGGCCTGGTGCAGTTCGGTTTGCGCGTTGCGCACGTCTTCGTTGATGTCGTATCCCATGGTGTTTGCTCCTGTTGTGGGTGGTGGGTGGTGGGTGGGTTTCAGCAATCGGCCTTGGCTGGCTGGTCGCTGTCATCCGCTGTCGCCAGCGCCACCGCGCTGGAGAACTGCAGGCTCAGCTTCTGGTCAGCGCCGTGGAATTCGCCCGTGATGCGGTGCAGCGCGATGCGTGCGGCGTCGTACTTCTTGATGGCGCCCTGCAGGTCGGTGCGGGCGGTAGTGAATGCCTTGCGGGCTTCGGTTTCAGTCATCGTTTTTCCCTTCATGTGACTGGTTAAAAAATCGGGGGTGGGTCATAGCGCCCTGGCTGCGCAGCGCGTGTGGGCGGCGCTGGGGCAGCGCCCAGCCACTTCGCCGCCGCCGTGCCCTGCACATGCGAGCGGGCCACGTGCTGCGCTGCCGGCGTGAGCTTCGGCAGCAGGCTGCGCCACGCGTCGCGCAGCGCTTGCACAGCGCCCTGCTCTGCTTCCATCACGTCGATGCGGGCCTGCTGCGCCGCTGCTGCCTTGTTCGCCTTGTCCAGCTGCATGGCCAGTCGCTGCACCTGGCCTGCTAGGTCGCGCTCGTTTTGCGATGAAGGCACCACGGCACGCAGCGCCTCCAGCTCGCGCTGGCGCTTGGCGCGGTGCTTCGCTTGCCGCTGCGCATTGGTCATGGCCAGCCCTCGGCCGGCATCGGTGGATGTGGCCATGGTCAATACGGCAGCGCGCAGAACAGGTGGCAGCGGCCCTGCACATCCTTGGCCGGCAGATACCAGCGCGGCACGCCAGGCAAGCGACCCAATGCCGCCATCGAACAGTTGCCTGCGGTCTGCAGGTGGTAGCAATCGCGGCAGCGGCGTCGGTCGTCGGCCAACACTTCGCCGCCCTGCAGCAGCGCGATCAGCGCGGGTTTGTGCTGGGCAATGGCAGCGCGCAGGCCGTCATCGAGCACGCTGGCTGGGCGCACCTGCAGCTCGTTGTCTGGCGTGGTAGACAGCGAGAATCCCTGTTGCTGCAGGCGGGTCAGCAGCGCGCTGGCAGGCGTCGCTGATTGCATTGCGTGGTCGTTCATCGGCTTGCCCTCAGAACGTGGCCACGTCATCGGGGACGCTGGCCGCACCAGCTGCAGCATCGGCCGGCGGTGTCGGAGTCGGGGCACTTGGCGCGGTGCACTGCACTGCCCAATGCAACAACCCGGCGCGCATCCCCACACGCACGAAGCGCTTGCCGTCCACGATGCGGCCTTGCATGCGCTCCACCCAGCGGCCCAGCATACGGGGATTGATCTTGCCGCCCTGGCCTGCAATGTCATCCATGACCATGAGCAGCAGCGCGTCGGTGTCACTGCGCCGAATCGCACTGCCCACCGTCATCTGGTCAGACCCAAACGCAGCAGTCCACGCTTCGGCCAACGCGCGCAGCTTGGTGGTTTCGGGGTCTTGCTCGAAGGCACGCGCTGCGGCTTCCATCGGGTCTGCAAGCTCCGGCAGCCCGTCGCCTTGGCCGGCCTCGGCCGCAGCGGCCACGTGCTTGGCCAGCCAGCAAATCGGCTGCCGCACTAGGTCATCCCAGCATTCAAAGCTAGCCGTGCGTCCCTTGGCCACCTTCGGCCGCCCTGCGGCGATATAGGCCCGCACGATGGTCAGCGCCGCCACCACATAGCCCAGCCGATCCGCCTGCAGCATCTGCGCCGGGTCAAACGAGAAGTCCCGTGCATAGGGTGTCTCGCTCTGCGCGTCGATGCGCGCTGTCAGCACTCGCCGGCAGGTGTCCGACGTCATGCGCAGGTTGTTGCCCGTGGCGATGAACAGAGCGCGATTGGGCAGTGTGATGGTTTCGCTGCTGCCCAGCACCCGGTCGGAGAACGTGGGCGCGGTCAGGAAGGCATCGAGCGAAGCAGACCCCAGCGGCTCGCGCACGTTGTCCCACAGCACCACGCGCTGGCCTTCGCGCAGCACCGCAAACAGGCGTTTGCGGGTTTCTTCATCGGTGTCGGCGGGTGGAAGAATTGATGGCTCAGAGCCCATGGCCACGATACCGATGCAGCGCGCCAGCAGCGTTTTCCCGCTGCCGGCCGCAGGCGCATCGAAACCCACACCCGGCGCGGTAGGCAGGCTGGCGCGTAGCGCGGCCGACAGCACGCCATGCAACGCCACGCCGTTGGCCACGGCATCGACCAAGGGAAACAAAGCCAGCGGCGCCCACAAGAATTTGAGCGCGGCCAGCGCATCCTTGACGCTGGGCTTGACCGGCACACGCGGCGGATTCGGATGCTCACTGTAGAACAGCAAGCCCGATGCTTCATCGTGGCCAGGTCGATCCAGAATGCTGCCGTCGATGCGCAGCGTGGGCGCCGTCACTACGGCCACCAGCTTTTTGAACCCACGTTCGCCATGCTTGGCCAGGACGGCCCGCGCCACAGCAAGTGGTGCATCTTCGGGACCTTCTTCGGGCGCCTCATCGCCATCGGCCTTGCGGCGGTGCCGCACCGAATAGAACTCACACACCCGGCCCATGTGATCCGTGAGCCAGTCCGGCGTCACCGGCCTGGGCTTGCCGTCGCTGACATACGCCACGGCCCCTTCGCCATAGTCGAACAGCTCGCCCCGTTCCTGCAGCACAGCCAGCACCGCATCGGTCGTTGCCACGCGCATGCCGCGCCCCACCTGAATGCGCGCACTCTGACGCAGCAGCTCAAACCGCATGCCACCGTGGCGGTGCGTGAACAGGTACGGCCGCTGGCCGCTCTTGAGATTTACCACGGCCACCCGCGTGTCGTGGTCCGGGTCCAGCGGGTCGGCAAACTGCGCGTTGTGCCAGCGGTCGGGGTGGTCGAGGATTTCGCCCACGGCCACCGCTTTTCCCTGCTCAGCCATCAGCACGAAGTCGCCCATCAGTACGCGCTGCGCGCTGGCCCGCTGCAGCACGTCGCGCGCCTTGTCGATGGGGATGCCGCGCCGCTTGGCCAGGGCCGGGGCCTGCGTCGCCACCCAGCGCTCGCGCTGCGCAGCGCATTGCCCTGCGAGCTGCTGGCGGGCGGTCTTCTTCAATGCCTGGGCTTGCTTGTTGGTGTCGGCGTCGTGCGGAATCAGCGCCAGGTCAAAGAGGCCCAGCGGATCGCCAAAGATGCGCGGCGCAGCGTGCGGCCGCTGCAGGCCCTGGCCCAGCACGGGCGGTGCGCAAAAGTCCAGCCGCTCAGGCTGCCACACGCTGGCATCGATCAGGCTGCGTTCCAGCGCCTGGCCCGCCTTGCCGACTTCAAACCAGCCATGGCCCGCAGCCCACAACAGTTGCACCAGCGCGCGGCCAGCCTCGGGGATGCGCGAGGCATCACGCACAGGGATGTACAGGCGATGCCTGGCCAGGGGCGACAGCTCGCGGCCGTCGGTGGTGCGCACGCCAGCGGAACAGCTCGGGCGCCACAGCATCGGTGCGTCAGCAAGTGCAGGGCACGCTTCGATCAGTCGGGCTCGGAACGTGTCTGCATCGAGGTCCCCATCGGGTGCACCGTCATGGTCGAGCATCAACACGCCGGGCCCGGCCGGATAGGCGAAGTGCCGGCGCGTGCGCGATACCGCATCCGGTGTCTGCGCCACTTCACGCTCAGGGACGATGACGGCCCGGGGCCGATCACATACGCCCCAGCTTGTCGCCTGGGCCGGGTTCAAGCCTTCTAGCAAATCGGCCAGCTCTTGCAGGCCGTGAACGGTCTTGCGCTCAGCGCTGCCGCTCATCATGTTGGCGGCGCTCTCTTTGGCGAGCGTGCCATCGCTCTTGAGCGACAGCAGTTTGGTGAGCCGCGCCGGCACGGTGGCGGTGAATACCGTCAGCTGCAGCACAGGTGCCGCCTGGGGCATCGCCGCGCCCGTGTCAGGTGCGCTGGCCTTCTTGGTTGCCATGGGAATTCCTTCTAGAAACGGGTCGCGGTGATGTGGGGGTTTTGCAAGGCGCCAGCGGCATCTGCAAGCTGGGCCGTCATGGGATAGACATCGAGGCCGCAGGCATTCGCCTTGCGAGCCAGCTCCGCAGCGGGCTGCCACTGCGCCGACGTGCCGGGGTCGATGAACAGGTGCACGCTGCGCGCAGCACGGGGCCAGCGCACATGCGCCAGCGCGGCCGCATCGGGCACCGCCCACACGGGCATGCGGGTGGCACGGGCGATGCGCAGTGCGGGCACCACGCCGACCGCCACGCCCCAGGCGCTAGAGCCAGAGCCAGAGCCAGAGCCAGAGCCAGAGCCAGAGCCAGAGCCAGAGCCAGAGCCAGAGCCAGAGCCAGAGCCAGAGCCAGAGCCAGAGCCAAAGCCAAAGCCAAAGCCAAAGCCAAAGCCAAAGCCAGCATCGACCGGCGCGAGCTGCGCCGCAGCGCCCTGCCCTGGCCCGGCCATGCCGGTGGCCTTGATCGGCGCGGGCACCGGGGCCAGCGCCCCCTCGGCCGACAGATAAATGCGCTGCAGCGCGACCGCGTGCTGCACGGCCTGGCCACGCAGGCCATTCGGGAACACATCGAGCTGCAGCAGCACCAGCAGTGCGGGGTGCTGGCCTTGGCAGACCGCAATGCCGTTGGGCGCGACCTGCCAGTAATCGAGCGCTGGGTGTAGGCGCAGCGATGCTGGCCAGGCGCCCGGCACCAGCGGCGCGGCGCCATTGACGCGCAGGAACAGGTCTGCAGCATCGCCAGCCATCACAGGCCGGGCTTGCGCCCAGAGACCCGCGATGCGCTGGTGGTTCAGCTCGTAAGCGTGGCGCGCGCTGGCGCCGGCCGCCAGATGGCGTTGAATGTGGGGACTTGTCATTGCTGCTTTCCTTTGGGGGCGGCTTTAGCCAGCGCGTGCGCCACCTGGCGAGACTTCGCCGCAGCCGCCTGCAGGTGGGACGCCAGCGCATCGGCGGTGTCAGCGGTCAGCACGAAGTCGGCGTCGAACGTGCCGCCCGACACAGACACCAGCACGTCGCAGATGCCGCGCGTGCGGTACGGCCCGCCGGCATCGGTCAGCGTGTCCAGCACCACGCCGGGCTGGCCGGTGCGGGTCAGTGCCTGCACGCTGCCGTGGTGCTCGAAGTGCCTGCCCTTGGCATCGATCAGTGAGGGGGTGCTGGTCATGACGGCACCTGCGCAGACGGCGTTGCACTGGTTGCTGCCGCCGCTGCTGCGGCCTGGGCTTCATGCAGCACCAGCGCCGCATGCAATGCATCGAGCTGGTCATCCATGATCTGCAGCCGCGCGGCCATGCTCTCGCCCAGGATGTGCAGTGCCGCGCTCAAGTCTTCGGCTTCCGCATGCTCCGCATAGGGCACCAGGCTGTGCATGGCTGCGAAGGCATCGCGGCCAAAGCGCAGGTGGCCCAGCTGGTCTACCGCCTCGAAGGCCAGGTGCGGCGCGTGGGCGTCGATGCGGCCTTGTTGTTCACGCTCGCGCAGCGCGGTGTTGGCGGCCGTCAGCTTGTTGTCCAGATTCACCAGGCGGGCATCGATGGCCATCGTGAAAGTGCGCAGCAGCTCGGCCAGTTCATCGCCGGATGGGCTGGCGCTGAGATCGCTGTGGCCGATCAGCGTTTCCACGCCGCGATAGGCACGCAGCACGGTGCGGATGGATTCGGTGTCGTCCTGGCACTGCAGCACCAGTTGCACCACGGGTGCCAGATCGGCGGCAGGCGACGCTGGCAGGCAGGGCTTGACCGCAGCGGGGCACGCGCTGCAGGCGGTGCGACGTTCGATGTAGCCGGTCACCACGCGCTGGTCGAAAAAGTCTTTGGGCTCCGGCAGCGGGAAGTTATCGCGGCAGTTTTGGCAAGGCTTCGCCTGCACTGCCTGGTGGGCAGCGTTGTGGGTGATCGTTTGCATGGTTACCCCTCCAGGCTCAGAGCGGTGTCCAGGCCGCGCAGGGCGGCCAGGGCTTGGGCCACCTTGCGGCGGGCGCTCGGCACATCAAGGTGCGACTGGCAGAGGTGATGCAGCGCCGTGCTGAGCGCGTTGTGCGCGGCGGCGTGCAGTCGAATGGGGTCGGGGGTGCCCGTGGTGGGCGATGGGGTACGCGCGGCAGATGCGCGTGCGGGGATACGGTGAGCCATGACTGGCCTCCTAGTGGTTCGGTTTGCAAAAACCGACGCCATCGCTGTCAAACAATGGCGGCAGCTCGGACGGGTTGACAGACCGGGAACCACTTGCGTGAACCGGCGAGCCTTGCGACTCCCCATCCGAGCCACCATAAAAACTGGAGGCGCGAACAAACAAGCCGCAGGTGCTCTGCGGGAGAGACTGCGGCTTGCGTCGCAGTGGTTCATCGGGCTGTCAAACCCCATCACGCCTTTTTTTGACGTGACGGCGCAGTGTAGCGTGGGCTGGCAGCGTCGTGCAATGACTGTGCGCATGCGGGGCATGCAATCAGAGAGGTGTCGCACGGTCGGCCTCCTTCGCCTTGGGTGCCAGGCGAACGCCGGGGCCACCGCCCGGCTGCGTGATCGCCGGCTGCTCAGTGACGGCGCGGCGCGTGTGCTCGCTGATGGGCAGGTACACCAGCGGGTCGGGCTTAGCCGATGGCGACAGGGTGCGCACCGCTGCGGCGTGAACGACAAAGCTGTGGCCACATTCCGCGTCTGTGCACTGGTAGATCATCTCGCGCAGGATCGGGGACGCCTGGCTGCTGTGGCGAATGGTCGAGCCGGCCCGGCAATGCGGGCAGCGGTAGAACATCGAGGTCGCTTTCATGCAGCGACTCCAGCAGGGCGGGCAGCGCGGGCTGCGGGGAGCGTCGGCACCGCTGGGCGGGCCGCGATCCACGCATCGACTTCGGTTTCGCGCCAGGCGACGCAGGCGCCGTGCAGCTGCACCGGGCCGGGGAAGTCGCCGGCTTTGACCTTGGCGTAGACGGTACTGCGGCCCAGGCCAGTGATGAAGCACACGTCATCGACGCGCAGCAGGCGCTCCCGGTAGGGACGCGCTTGAAGGGGGGCCGGCTCGGCGGCGGTTGGGTTTGGAGCGGGAAGCGTATTTGGCATTTCCCTATGGTCTTGTGTGGACAGGGAAAAGCCAAGAAACGCTAACTGTGGCTGCGCTTCCCACAATTAGTCGCAGGACCGCTAAAGCATGTTGAAGGAGCAATCGGTCACACGGCAATGGCACTCTCAAGCTCAACGTCACTCGCGCGTAACGTAACAGACTGCTACGATGTCTTCCATGGCTTCTACACGCCAATCATCTAGACCGCTGACTTCCAACCAGGACCTTTAAGGCAATATCAAATGGTAAAAGTTAATGCTAAGCAGAACGAAACGAAAAGCAGGGTGGAATACATAAAAGTATTTAAGCTGTTCGGAAGCTTAAATCACACGATCTCTCTCCATACTGATGGCGTGACGATAGTTCATGGGCCCAACGGATGTGGTAAGACAACTGTATTGCGTTTGCTTAGCGCCCTTATCGACTGGGATTTCAAAACGATTAGAGATTTTCCCTTTGAGAAAATTGAACTTGGTCTTGGCAATAGGAAATTTGTTCGAGTCAAAAAGGAAAAACAAAAGAATGACAGGGGCAACGCCAAACCAATGTCCATTAATCCTGCAACGGTCCATGAAATGGACATCGATTCTATTTCTTGGGTAGAAGATGACGAATATGTTCGAATGGAGCTGGTTCGAAATGGAAACACCGTCCATTCTGACATTCTAACAACTGACTCCAGCGAAGACTTATATGCAAAAGTACTACGAGACCCTGCAATAATAAAAAGACTTCGCCCTACATTAAGGCAGGTCGGGCCTCGTGCTTGGCGTGACATGCAAACAGATGTGCGATACACGACATTGGAAGTCTGCCAATTACTAATTGAGTCATTTGTGCAAATGCCGGACTGGCTTGTCAAAGAGGTTGGCTCCTTAGAGGTTGGATTCATTAACGCTCAACGACTTTTAGATGTATCTCGCCAACACTCAGGGCCGCGCCCTGAAGAAAGGGCCAGTGTCAGACAGTATGTGGAACTGTATTCTGATGAAATCAAATCGAGAATAAATGAGGCCCTAAATAAATCTGCAATTATTTCACAGAGACGAGAGCGGTCATTCCCTGAACGAATGCTAAGTGAAAAGCATAATCGCGCATCTAACGAAAGTATACTAAACGATTACACAAAATTGCAAGAACGCTTCGCCAAACTTTCTGAGACTGGGCTTCAAGAGGAAATTCCGCTACTCAAACTTGGCTCTACTAAATTCAATCCAACCGAGAGGCGCGTGCTCGGCTTATATTTAGAGGATTTGAATGAAAAGCTGAACGTCTTCTCTGAGCTACAAGATCAGATCGACACTTTCAAAATAATCGTTGGGAAGAAATTTCGGCGAAAGATTTTGAATATTGACAGAAATTCCGGCTTCGCAATTGTCGACGAGGCTGGAGAACCTTTATCCCCCGGCACACTATCAAGCGGCGAGCAGCATCAAATCGTAATGTTCTATGATCTGATCTTCTCCAAAAAAAGCGGGCTGCTTTTCTTAATTGATGAACCAGAGATCTCGTTACACGTCGAATGGCAAAGACAATTTCTTTCCGATCTAGCGATCATTTCAAAACTCAAGGGCCACCAATTTTTAATTGCCACTCATTCTCCCCAAGTAATAGGAACTCGCAGAGATATCGCAATTCCTTTGGACGGGGGTGTTTCAATTGAAGCTGCGGATGAAAAAATCGAGAGAAAAAAGCCTATAAACCTGGCAGGGAGCTGAAATTATGGAAATGACACCAGATGAAGTAGTTACCGAACTCGAGCTACTGACAAACGCAAATCCATCACTTGCCCTTGTCCTGGTTGAGGGCGAAACTGATCAAGCTTTATATAGTAGTCTGATAAGTGAAGCTTACGGCTCATCGGTGATGTTCTTTGCCACTGGAAGCCGGTCACTTCTTACAAAATCTTTAAGTATCATAAACCAACCCGGATTAGCGGGACTCCCCCCCACAATTGGAATAATTGATCAAGACTACCTTATTCCGCTTGGAGAAAAAATACCAACTCAAAACATATTTTTGACCGATCTTCGAGATGTTGAGTGCATGATGATCGCTTCAGAGGCAATGAAAGTTTTATGCGAAGAATATATTGACTGGAAAAAAACCGGTGCCGCAGGATTACCCAACGCCACAGAAATTAGGAAAGCACTTGTCAAGTCATGCGTTCCTCTAGGCGAGCTCCGGTATTGGTCTCAGTCCACCAAAAAACATTATATTTTCAGAAAACTTGACTTGTCTGGCTGCCTTGACAAGGCCGGAACTAGACTGGACTGCACAAAAATCCATGACAAGCTACGTGGCGCACAGAAGCCAGGAAATTCGATTCCACCTGACGCCTTTGTACATGCCAACATGAATGTGGCTTCTAATGCACATTTTTCTTCGGAGCTTTTAATATGCAGAGGTCACGACTTAGCGGAAGTTTTTTCAGCACAGTTAAGAAAGAGGTGGGGACGAGCTCATGCAAAAACCGTAGATGCTTCTACCATTGAAAGGAGCCTGCGACTTGCATTTCCGAGATTCTGGTCATCATTTCAACAAATCAAGGATATAAAGCATTGGTTTACAGGTGCCGGTTTAGGCTATGTACTTGCGCCGTAAATACCTGCGCCGGAGTGTGTAGAGCTGCAGCAAAGCGCGCCGCTGTTGCGCGACTTTGCTGCCTCAATGGCTAGCCAAGTGAAAAGCGTTCTGCAAATGGATCGCGCTTGCTGAAGCTCACCCGCTTGGCATAGATGGGTTACTCATCGCCGGATTGCAGATATTTCTTAACGGTGTTGCGAGCCAGGCTAACGAAACGCACACCAGTGATTCTTAGATGGCGGCCCCCGCCTCGCGCCAAAGGCTTCGCATTGGTCGGTTTGTAGGCTTTGAAGTGTTTGCAGACCGTCGAACCGCGCGCCAAAGATTTCTAACTCGCTGACTCAACCACCGCGCCAGACGCCCGCCTCTGGTGGCTTTGGTGGGTTTCAGAGGGTTTTATTCCGACGAAACGCAAACCATTGTTTTTTTCTGAGCGGGCTTTGGCATGGCCCCAGAGGCGTGGCGTTGATGGGTTTGTAGGCTTTGAAGTGTTTACCGACCGTCGAAGCGCGTGCCAGTGAAACTCTCCGCCTTGGATCGAGCACCTTGCCATACGTCCGCCGTTGGTGGGTTTGGTGGGTTTTGAAGGGTTTTTTTCCGACGAAGCCCCGCCAATTGTTATTTCCTAAACAGGCCGCCGCAGGCTTCGGACTGGTGGGTTTGTAGTGTTTGGAGTGTTTATCGGCCGTCCAAGTGCGCACCAGTGATCTCTCAACTCAGCGGGCTGGGCTGCACAGCTGGAACGTAAAAATCAATTTTGAAATACTCGGAAAAGACTCACTACAAACACTACAAACTGGTCTTTGTTGGTGTGTTTGTAGGGATTTCATTCCAAGTATCTCTAGTTTGAAAAAACATCCTTTTCGTTACGTCACAGGCTCTCAGCGGCAGTCGGCAATGCACCAACAGAAGCCGACGTGGGCTTCCCCCGGTTTCCCGGACACATCGAATGACATGATGTGTTTAGGAGGCAAACATGCCAAGGACGAGAAGAGCATTTACGGACGAGTTCAAACGGGAAGCGGTGAAGCTGGTGAAGCAACC